>DSCM01000006.1 GCA_011049115.1 Pseudomonadota bacterium | reverse complement strand
GCCGGCGGAACGGCCGTTTCGAACTCCCCGATCAGCACGGCCTCCTCCTGGAACTCAAGGAGATGATTTCCTGGACCAATCTGAGCCGAGGCATGTTTATGGCCAACCACGCCTCCAACTATCTGCCGATCAAAATCCATTCGCCGGCTCAGCGCGAAGCCGCTCTGCAGATGATTGACCAAGCCTTAAACGGAAACGTACCCTTACGGGAAGAGTGGATGCGAGGATTGTAAAGAAATCAGCGGTAAACAACCAGCTGCTGGCCCGGCTGGAGAATCTTTCCCGGCGGCAAGCGGTTCCAGCTCTCAAGTTCGGACACCGTCACCTGATAACGCCGGGCGATACGCCAGAGATTATCACCCCTATTCAAGGTCACGATCTCCTGGCGTTCCTTTTTGCCTTTAACCACGGGAACCGGCTTCGGCTTTATCCGGTTGGCAGCCGCAGGCCGCAAGCGCAGGACCTGTCCCGGCTTGATAGTGGTTGACTGGCCCAGATCATTAAAAAGCTGAAGCTCCGCCACGCTAAGATTGTAACGCCGGGCTATTTTCCATAAACTGTCGCCCGTGCGCACCCGGTACGCAGTCTGCCCACCTGATCCTGACGGCACCGGCGGCAGAGCGGCAGGACTGCCTGAACGATAGATCGCCTGATCAAAAACCACCGGCCCGCTGCCGGCAACCCGCACCGGAATCAAAAGCTCGCGGCCGGCCCGGATACGAGTTCCGGCAAGCCCGTTTAACTCCTTGATCTGACTGACTCCGGTACGATAACGCCGGGCAATGGTTGAGAGGGTGTCCCCGGGCGCTATCAGATGTTTGCGAAAGGTTATCCTTTTCTCCGGCGACAGCCCGGACAAAACCTGCTGACAAACCTGACCGGAGCCTTCAGGAACCCGCAGTTCATAGTTCCCGGCTCCCGGCGGAGTACACCAATAGCTGAGTTCGGGATTGAGTTTGCGAAGCTCTTCCACCGGCACCCCCGCCGCCCAGGCAATCACCTTGAGATCCGTCGCGTCCTCAAGCCTGACCAGATCAAAGGCGAACGGATCTTCGTACTCGATCTCGACAAAACCATACTTTTCCGGCTCCCGAGCGATCATAATGGCCGCGATCAGACGCGGAATATAATCCTTGGTTTCACGTTTGAGATAATTAAAGCGAGCCATTTCCCAGAAATCATCGGTCTGATGTCGACGCATGGCTCGCTGAATCTTGCCCTCTCCGGCGTTGTAGGCGGCAGCGGCCAGATACCAGGAATCAAACATTGTATAAAGGTCCACCAAATACGCTGCCGCCGCATAGGTCGCCTTGACCGGATCGCGGCGTTCATCCACCCAGGCGTTGATTTTAAGCCCGTAGCGCTTGCCGGTGGCGCTGATAAACTGCCAGGGCCCACAGGCCTGGGCCGACGAGTACGCATGGTTCGTGAAACCGCTTTCAATCAAAACCATGTAAGCCAATTCTTCCGGAATATCATGCTCGCGCAGAACCTTACGCATCATTCCCAGATAACGGTGGGATCGAGCCAGTGAACGATGCATAAACCGGTTCTGCACCGTGCTGTAATAAGAGATAAAGTGCTGAACCCGAGCGTTCATAACCAGCGGAAACTGATAACGGGCAACAGTCCGCGCCTGCAGTTCGAGCTCAATGTCGGCCACGGAGTCCGACGGATCCCCCACAGAAAAAGACCCCATTTCATCAAGATATTCCAAAAAAACCGTCAGGGCCGAGCCCTCACCGATGTCTCCATCCAGGCTCTCCTGCCATTCAACAACCGGGAACTCCGGAGCGGCGTTTTCAACCGCTTCCGACAAAGTGATCGGGCGACAAAGCGTCCCTTCCCCACCCAGCCGGCCATTACAGCCTACGCCGAACAGACACAAGGACAATACCCACCAACCCATCAGGGAAAGTTTTCCGCGCCACCTGCGGATGATCGGGAACGGTTCTTTTGAAATAGCTTTCATGGACTTCCTTATAGCAAATTTCATGGGAAACTGGCAACTTCCAATTTCACCATAAAAACCACCAGCAAAAAACCGGTTGCGCCATGCCTGGCACAACCGGTTTTTTGCTGGTTTAAAGTTCCCTGGCGTCCGCCTGGGGAACTACCCGCGAATAATTCTGGGCAGAAGCATCTGATGTTGCGGACAGATTGATCCCGGATTCTGAAAAACCGCCTGAGTGAAAGCAACCATATATTCACGCAGTTTCGGCAGGGAAACAATTTCATCCACAAACCCCTGTTCGGCACAATAAGCCGGTCGGGACTGATCATAATACTGCTGCGCCAGTTTATTCATCTTGTCGATAACCGGCTGCAGATCCTTGCCGGCATCTTTTTCCTTGACCAGGCGGCGGGCAAAAGCCGCCGTGGCCGCCGTTTCGCCATGCATAACCTCGACTTCGGTAGTCGGTACCCCAAGGGTGAAAACATTATTACGATTACCCTGGGGACCGCACATGACGTAATGAGCCGCGGCCGTGCCCTTGCGCAGAACCACGGTCATCATCGGCAACATGGAACTTTCAATCGAATAGATCAAGGACATGCCCAACCCCAGGAGTTCGGCCGTTTCCGCAATATCACCGACATCAATTCCGGAAGTATCCTGCAGCCAGATCATCGGCACCCGGTCCCGACCGCAATAGTTCACGAAATCACTCATTTTGATCAGACCTTGCCGGTAAAGCTTGGCACCGATCCCCGTATAATCGGCATACTCTGGATAATTGGCCCCGAGAAAACCCTGACGATTGGCCACCACTCCCACCGGGAACCCATCGATCTTGACCAGGCCACAATAAATCTCCGGACCGTAGTCGGGACGAAATTCCGTATGCTCGCTATTATCCACCAGACGAGCAATAACCTCGTCCATATTATAGGTCGATTTCTGATTGTAGGGTACCAGATAATTCAGATCCTCACCCGAAAAACGGGGCGCCTTCGGTTCCGCAACCCGAAAAGCCGCCGGGTCATAGGACGGAAGCCCGGCCACGCAATCCTTGATCGCATCCAGCACGCCTTCTTCCGTGGCAAAGATTTCACGCATGAAACCGGTTTTTTCGTAATGAACTTTCGTGCTTCCCGGAGGCACGACTTTGAGGTGACGAGTATTGGCAATCAGCTCTTCGGCCCCTTCAAGATCGAAATGACCTTTCGGACTCATACCGCTGACAATCCCCCCGCCGCCAACCGCCATATTGGACTTATCATGGGCGAAAATAATTGCCGGACTGATCGCATGATATCCCCCTCCGGCCGGGTTGGTGCCGTACATACCGACAATCACCGGAATCCCTTTTTGCGCCAGCTCGGCGTGACGAAAAAAGGTGCGCCCCCCGGAACGCCGTCCGGCATAAACCTCCTGCTGATGGGTCAGCTTAACCCCACTGCAGTTTAAAACCCAGACCAGCGGAATCCGCATCTGTTCGGCCATATCCTGGGCCCGAAAAATATTCTCGGCCTGGCCGCCGATCCAGGCGCCGGCCAAAACCTTGTTATCGGAAGCGATAACCGAAACCCAGCGACCACGAATTTTGGCAAGACCATTGATAACCCCGGTCGTGCCTTCCTCGTTGCCAAGCGGATTAAAGGTTGTGTTCATCGGCAGAAAGGTTCCCGGATCAAGCAGGTATTCAAGTCGCTGCCAGGCCGTCATTTCCCCCCGCTGATTGATTTTTTCGGCCGGCAAACCGGCTTTTTTGACCCGCTCAACCTCAGCGGCATAGTGTTCTTCGACCTTTTTAATCTGGGCCGCACTTTCAGCCGCCTTCTCTTTCTGCTTGTCTTTGAGTTCCTTTCCGAACAAAGGCATCTCCGCAAAATACTGCTTCATAGTTCACTCCTTGCGGCCCCAAAAGAGTCGCGTATATTCCTGAAATTAGAATTGGCAATTTCCACCCGGACAACGGCTGAAAAACTCCGTTCCCTTAATTTTAGCGACCACCCGACCGGCAATATCTTGAGCAAGCAAAACCATACGCGGCGGCGGCGCGAGGCGGGACAGATAGCAGATAAGCTGGGAGAATGCAAGAGGCTTTACATATAAAAACCTGCACAAAGCCTCCCCAAGCCAATCCCGCCTGTTTTCTCAGCGATTTGCTTTGCGAATGCCAAGCTGATCCTGGGCCATGATAAATTTACAAATATTGGTCGAGCCTTCAACCATGGCGTAGGTGGGGGCATCCCGGAAATATCTTTCGACCGGATATTCAGTCGAATAACCGTAAGCCCCGAGAATCCGCATGGCGTACTGAGTACATTTATAAGCCAGCTCACCGGAAAGATATTTGGCCGCGGCCACTTCCAGGTTGTTACTCAGGTCTCCCTGATCCTTCTGCCAGGCGGCCTTGTAGACCATCAGACGGGCCGCCTCAATCTCGGCTACCATTTCCGCGATCATCGACTGGTTCATCTGAAAGTTGCCAATCGGCTGACCGAACTGTTCCCGTTCCATGGCATACCTGGTTACCGAATCGAGACAGGCCTGAGACAAACCAATACCGCCGGCGGCGGCCGAAAGCCGCGTCTGGCTGAGAGAACCAAAAACGATCTTGGCTCCGTCACCGGGTTTACCCAGGATATTCCCTTTAGGAATTTTGGTATTTTCAAGCACAATCTCCCCGGTAGGCGAAGACAAAGAACCCATTTTACTCAGCTCGGTGACCGTGATACCTTCACTTTCTTCAAGATCAACCACGAAAGCGGAAAGACCGCGACCACCGGCGGAGCGATCGGTGTAAGCATAAAAGATATTAATGCCTCCGATCGTGGCGTTGGAAATCCAGGTTTTCTGGCCATTCAGCAGCCAGTGATCCCCCTTGTCGACGGCCGTTGATTTCATGGCCATGATATCGGAGCCGGCCCCCGGCTCCGTAATCGCAAAAGCTCCGAGAATGTCGGCGTTCACCAATTTTTCGATATATTTTCGCTTAAGTTCGTCATTGCCATAGCGGAGAATCGTAAAAGCACAGCCCAATTCCTGCATGTTAACCTGAACCCGAAGGGAGCTTGAAGCCCGGGCGATTTCTTCGGTAATAATCATCGCCGCCAACCAACCCATTTCGTTGCCGCCGTACTCCTCCGGAATCACGGTGCCGAAAAAACCCAGCCGGCCCATCGGCTTAATCACCTCTTCATAAGGGAAATAGTGTTTTTTATCCCATTCCTCGGCAAAAGGAGCAATCTTTTCGGCCGCAAAATCACGCACCGTATCCCGCAGCATCGTCAGTTCATCAGTCAGCTTGAAATCCATCAACCTACCCTCCTAGAGCTTGATTTTTACTAAGAAAACAAAAGGTTCATTAACATTAAAAACTTTTACCAGGGATAACGACAAAGAAACCCGCGGGTTCCTGTTTTTTCCGTGAACAACCACATTTAAACCTGTGCAATTTGCAATTAACATACCGACGGCCGACAAGGGTTAAAGAAAGAGGAAACCGGCGGACAACGTTCCATCGTTAGTTTCGCAAGTTTTCAGGTCGGAAAAGCAAACCGGTCCGAAACCACAGAACAACCTGTATAAAAGCCAGGCAAAAAACCCTGGCAAAAATTAATGACGAAATTTTATTTCACGCGCCTCGAGCTTCCTCTCTTATAACAAGTTACTTCCTCAAAGACCTCAAAGATATAACCCTTAGCCGATCCCGGCGGACCGCCTACTTTTTACCCTTCCAGGTAAAAATCAACCTCATCCAGAGCTCAAAAAACGAACCCCCGCCTGAACCCACGACAAACATAAACTTGACATACGACCTAAGAGTGTTTATCGGTAAACGTTACCGGAAAACCAAAGACGTCGAAAAATAAACTCAAAGCGCCTTTTTATCGGACTCGCTCTATCCGCAAGCAACCTGTACAGATAAAACCTGACTATGAAAATAACCTGTCCCCAGTGCCACCAACCGTGCTCTTTCCAGGGAAAAACCTGGCCCTGCGATAATTCTACGCTGGCCTGTCCCGTATGCGGCCACAGCATAATTATTCCCCCCGGAACCTTCCGCCGCCAAAGCCAGAAAACCGACCCGCAGGTTTCCGCCGGAAGGAGTCAAAGAGGTTCGATGCCCCAAGAACAGACTTGCCGGAAGCCCTATTTTCATCCGCAGTTCTCGCTCCCCAATCTTTTATTCTGGTTGTTGAGCGGCATGGGGATGATTTTCCTGGCCATCATCCTGTGGCGCGGCCCGCTGGGAAAAAGCCTTGCCGGAAAAACCGCCAGACAGGCCTCCCCTACCCTACCAACCACGGTCCTCGGAACTTCACCGCCCCCACCCAGTCAGCAAAAGCAGCAACAAGCCATTCAATTAATCAAAAAACATCCTCTGGTTCGGGATGCCGATATCAGTGCAATCAACAACTCGCTCCATCTTGCCCTACTGGTGACCGACAAGACACCGGTCGCCGACGCGGAACGTCTCGGCCGCAGCTTTGCGCACTATCTTTTTGATGAAATCGACAACCGGAAAATGCCGCGAACCCCAGCTCTGATCTCGGTTTACTACCCGCAGGGAAGCTGTGTCACCGTGGGCATCAACGAAATCGAGTCTGAAGAAGAGGAGGTTTTGGGGAACAGAGCGGAAGGCGACCATATACCGGGACGAAACCAATAATACTTATCACCGGTGGGCTGCCGGCGGCGTTTTGGAAACCGAAAAGCCGTTACTTTCTGATCTATGAACCGAACCGCAGGCCAAGGGGAGAGGGCGCCGTCATGGCGATCACACCGTACCTGATGACCACAACCGCTCCGCCGGAAAAACCGGCACGGCCCCGACCATCAGGGTTCTTCCGGTGCATGCTTGAGCTCTTGAAAGAAAACATAGGGTTTAACGATCAAGGCCTTGAAAAGCCCCCCCCGCGTCTCCCAGCCGACCAGCGCTTCAGACGTCGGCCGCGCCAGCCTTCCCCGATCCAGCCAGGCTGCGACTTCCTTTACCCGATCTTCAGCCACCGCCAGTCCCACGACCAAGAGTTCAAGCTCAGCCGCCACCTGAAAAAGCATGCCCCGTTTGGCATGTGGCCTGAGCCAGGACCAGCTGACCGTACCCTGTTCAGCCCGCAGCTTCTTTGCCAGTTCATTGTCACTCCGCATCGCCCAGTCCCCCGCCGGAGGTTTTTCTTCGCACAAAAGCGACCACGTCAAGCCGCAGACGCCGCCACTCGTCGGCTGTAAGCCCGGCTCCCAAGGCAATCTTCTCGGCCATTTCCAGACTGACCAGGTCGCCGGGTCCGTGGGCGTCGTTGTTGAGCAGCAGTTTCGCCCCCGTTTGCCGGGCCAGGGCAGCGACATGACCGTTGGCCAGAGAGTGCCCGCCCCTGGTCGTAAGCTCCAGGAAAACCCCTTTTGCCGCCGCCAGTGCGGCCTCTTTCAGGGTCAGCAAGCCGGGATGGGCCAGGATATCCGCCCCGGCTTCCAGGGCTGCCAGATTGGTTCCGGGAGCCACCGGTTCAACCAGGGTTTCACCATGTACCACCACCACGGCCGCACCCAGGTCCCGGGCCTGTTCCACGCCCCGGCGAATCAGGGAGGGAGGCACATGGGTCAACTCCACCCCGGGAAGCAGCACCATTTCCATGGTTTCGGCCAGGATCCGGCAGACCGTAAGCAGACGTGGAAGAACGAAATCAAGATTGGAAAAATCGACATGATCAGTAAAGGCCAGGGCCCGGTAACCGGCGACCCGGGCCCGGCGAGCCAGTTCCGCCGGCACCAGAACACCATCGCTGAAAATCGTGTGGGTATGCAAATCTATCATCAGGACCTCGATTTCTTTAAGAGCATCCAAGCGCGGGCACCAAGATAAGCCCCGGCCCCATCGGCCAGCAGATCCATCCAGGAGAATTCCCGTCCCGGCACATAACATTGATGAATTTCATCACTTAAACCATAGAGCAAGGCCCCGCCTAAAACCCAGGCCAGAAGGGTTACCGGATCGTCCTGCGGGAAACGGACGGCCAGCAGGCGCATCAGGAGAAAACCAAAACCGGCATATTCAATCAGGTGAGCGATCTTGTCAGGAAAAGGAAAGGGGCTGATAGCTCCGGGATCGCTCTGAGCCGAAAGCCAGAAGATCAACCAACAGTAGAGGAGCAAAGGCGCGAGATAGGAGAGAAAAAATTTTCCGCCCCGGCCGTTACTGAGCCAGTCGGCCCTCAAGACAGCACCTCGCCTTTCAGGGAATGTTTGAGGGCCTTGCAGATCCGCACCCGACACAAATCGCCCACCCCAATCCCCTCGGGCGCGGCAAAATTAACGATTCGATTCTCCGGACTGCGCCCGCTCCACTCGCCCTGCCCCCGCCGACTGGGACCGGTCACCAGAAGTTCGGTCAGCCGCCCGACCTGAGTTTTCAGCAGGGCTTCACCAAGCCCATCCTGCAAAGCCTGACAACGGGCCAGACGTTCATCCTTTTCAGCCGCCGGCACCAAATCATTGTACGCCGCCGCCCTGGTTCCCGGCCGCGGCGAATATTTAAACGAATATATCTGATCATAACCCACCTGCTCAAGCATTTTCAGCGTTTCCTGAAAATCGGCTTCACTCTCTCCCGGAAAACCGACAATAATATCGGTGGTCAAAGCCAGCCCGGGTCTCACCCGGCGTAATTCAGCGACCTTTTCCAGATAAGCGGCGGCGCTATAGCCTCGTCCCATCCTTTTGAGCACGGCATCACTGCCGGCCTGCAGAGGCAGATGAAGACTGGGGCAAAGCCCGGGCAACTCGGCGAAAGCCTTAATCAGCTCGGCCGACATATCCTTGGGATGGGAGGTCGTGAAACGAATCCGTTTGAGACCGTCGATTTTGGCCAACCGAAACAGAAGTTCGGCAAAACTGATTTCTCCCGGGGTTTTCAAGCCATAGGAATTAACATTCTGACCCAGCAGCATCACCTCTCCGACCCCGGCCTGAACCAGTTTTTCAACCTCCGCGATAATCGCTGCGCTTGGCCGACTGTATTCGCGCCCACGCACATAAGGAACGATACAATAAGTGCAGAAGTTATCGCAACCCTGCATGATCGTGACCATAGCGCTGGGCACGGCCGGGTCCGGCCGGGCCAGCACTTCAAGCCCGCCGGGGATTTCCCGAAAAGCGGTCCGGCTCAACCTCTGCCGTGTTGCCAGGACCTCCTCCACCATTCCGGGCAAGGCATCAAGCTGGTGCGTCCCGAAAACGATGTCCAGTCCAGGATAGCGTTCCTGCAGTTTCTCCCCCCACTGCTGGGCAACACAACCGCCCACGGCCAGCACCAGCCCTAAGTGACCGCGTTTGAGCGGCAGATAACGCCCCAGGGCGCTGAACAGTTTAAGCTCCGGCTTTTCCCGGACGCTGCAAGTATTGATAACGATCAAATCAGCCTGACGGTAATCCGAGGTCACCTGATAGCTTCGTGCGCCGAAAAGGTGCGCGATTTTCCCGGAATCACAAACGTTCATCTGACATCCGTAGGTCTCTATAAAAATTTTTTTCGACTCAATTAGCTTTTCCGTCAAGACTCCCACTCCCATTCTGCCAGCGCGGCCAGGGCCCGATGGTTGGTTAAATCCAGATGAATCGGGGTAATCGAGACAAAACCGCGGCGCACCAGGGCCGCGTCCGTATCGACGGCGGCCGGGCCCGGCAGGACTTCGCCTCCGATCCAATAATAATGACGCCCCCGGGGATCGACATTTTCCCGCACCACCCCGGAATAGAAACGCTTACCCTGGCGGGTAACCCGAAAACCGGCAAGTTTATCCCAGGGCAGATCCGGAACATTGACATTAAGCATCGTATCCGGCGGCAAGCCCTGGGCCAACACCATTTCCGTCACCTTCCGAGCAACCCGCGAGGCCGTGGCGAAATGGTACTCCCGCTCATATTCCAGGGAAACCGCAATGGCCGGAATTCCCAGCAGGGTCGCCTCAAAAGCGGCCGCCACCGTCCCTGAATAGGTAATATCATCCCCAAGATTGCCACCGCGATTGATTCCGGAAATCACCAGATCCGGACGCTCATGGCGCATTACCTGGTTGACTCCGAGAAAAACACAGTCGGTCGGGGTTCCGTCCACGGCATAATGCCCGGGACCCTGTTCATCAATGCGCAAAGGATGTTGCAGGGTCAGGGAATGCCCGCTGGCACTGCGCTCCCGGTCCGGAGCCACTACCGTCAGGCGGCCGAGTCCCCGCAGCCCCTCTTCCAGCTCGCGCAGACCGACTGCGGTTATCCCGTCATCGTTGGTCAATAAGATTCTGGTTTTCATCATTCAAATTAAATTACCGGTTGCGCTTTCCGCCGATCTCGGCGCCAGACTAATAACCATAATTGCCTTCAGGGTCAAGTAAAAGCGATTCCCATCTTTCTGGTTGCATTGAACCGATAAAAGTTTTATAAAGACCAGGTTTATGATAGTCTCCACGCGCTTCCGCGATCGCCGCCGAGAACTGGACTCAACCGGGAAATAGAAATCTTTGTGAGGTTCAGATCATTGCGCAAAAAAAAATTCCTTCTGATCCTTGGTCTTTTCCTGTCATTTCAGCTCTCCCCGGCAACCTCGCCCGGCGAGGATTTCTTTTCTCAGCCGGAAAAGCTTCCCCAGGTGGCCGTGCTTCTGCCCCTGAGCGGACCTTTCACGGAACTCGGACAGGTTCTGCGCAGCGGTTTCGAGCTCGGCTTCGCCGGACCGGCGGACGCAGGATCCCAAACCGAGAGGTTCAGCGTCAGCTATCTTGACAGCCGGGGCGATCCGGAAAACTGCCGCGCCCTGGTTGAACTTTTATCTAGCCAAAACCATACCGTACTGATTGCCGGAACCCCGCTCAACCCCACGGCCTGGACCACCGCAAAGACTTGCGAGAAACAGGGCCTGCCCTTTCTCATGGTCTGGGCCGACCAGGACGACCTGATCAGCGATCGTAGCCTTTTCAGCTTTCGCCTGACCGCGCCGCGCTCAGCCCTGAAATCGGCCCTGCAGAATCTGATCCTTTCCCAGCAACCCGCCATCACCAAGCTCGGCATTATCTATAGCCCGCAGCCCTGTTCCCGGCTGCAGGCCCGCCGCCTGAGAAATTATTGCGCCGACCTGCCTGTCGACCTGACGATCTGGGAAGCGTTCCCCGAACCAGAAAAGAGCCTTGCCGACCTGCTCGACCAGATTGAAAAACAACAGCCCCAACTGCTCCTTTTGGCCGTCAGCCTCGAAAAAGCCTCCTCCCTCTGGCTGCAAAAAGAGCCGCTGCAAACCTTTCCCAGACTGAGCGTCGTCGTTTCGAACGCGCTGGAGGCTTCAGCCTCGATTCCGCCGTCGTCGACGAACAACCATTTTCTGCTTTATCCCTGCCCCGCTCCAACCACGGCTACGCTGAACCGCTATCCTGTCTTTACCAGTCAACTTCAGGCGGTGGGCTATGCCGCGGCGGAAACCATTCGCCATGTCCTGGCCCACAGCCCCGATTTCAGACCGGAAACCATCATCAGAACCCTGGAAAACACCTCTTTAGCCACGGCCGGCGGCCAGGTCAGCTTCTCGGCCGCCACAGCCGACAAGCCAGGACATCAGAACAGGTTCTCAGGATGCTTCTGCTACAATGACAGCCAGGGCCGCCAGCACAGCTATTTTCCCCCGCCGCAAAACCCGAAAAAAAACCAGGGAGAACACTGAGCTTCGCCGGCAAGCCGTCTTTTCAGGTCAGATCTTTCAGTTTTCCAAGCCGGGCGGCCACCGAGGCCTCACGGTTACGAAACAGAGCAACAGACTCCTGGCCTTGTCAGCCAAAAACCAGCTCGTAAAAGGAGGCCCCCATGACTATTGGAAAAAAGATCGCCGCAGGTATCGCTTCCGTTCTGTTGCTGATGGTCGTCATCGCCATCTGTTCGATCCTTGGTATCGGCAGCATTGTCGACAACGCCGCAGAGGTCATCTACGGCAATAAGCTTAAAGGCGAGATCGCGCAGAAAGAGGTCGACCATCTCCACTGGGGCAATCAGGTCAACGAGCTGCTGACCGACGACAACGTCACGACCCTCACCGTCCAGACCGACCCGGACAAGTGCGCCCTGGGCCAGTGGCTGGCCAGTCCGGCACGGCAGCAGGCGTAGCAGCGCATTCCGGAGCTGAAAGCGGTTTTCGCGCAAATCGACGCCCCGCATCGGCGGCTGCACGAATCGGCCAGCAAGATCGCCCAGGTTTTTCTGTCGGCGGATCTCAACCTGCCCGGCTTTCTGATCGGGGTAGAGCGCGACCACCTGCTCTGGCAGCAAAAGCTCTATGACATGATAATCAACAATCGGCCGACTTCTAACTTGATCACCGACCTCGGCCAGTGTTCTTTCGGCCAGTTTCTCTCCGGCGAGCAAGCCCGGAAACTGACGCAAGACAATGCGGAAATGGCCCGTCTGATCAAGGAAATCATTCCGTTTCACACCGCGCTTCACCATTCAGCCAAAGACATCCTGCAAAACTGGCGACCAAACCATCCCGGATTAAACGACACCCTCAGGGCCCGCCTTGATGATCACCGCGTCTGGGGAGAGCAGGTCGCCGAAGCGATTATCGCTCGCCAACAAAATCTACGGGTTGAAACCGATCCGGCCAAATGCGCCCTGGGCGTCTTTCTACGTGGGCCGCTGGCAGGCCGGTACGCTCAGGACTTTCCGGCTTTCGCCGACTTTATCAGCGCCATCGCCGCCCCTCACGAGAGACTGCACGGCACCGCCGTCAGCATCAAGGACACCCTGAGCAAAAGCAATTTCGAGAAGGCGGGAAAGATTTATACCGAACAAACCCTGCCGGCCCTGAACCAGTGCGAGGCTCTCATTACCCGGGTGATCGCCGCAGAAACCGCAATCACTCAGAGCCAGGAAAAGGCTCTCCACATTTTCGAACATGAAACCATGCCGGCTTTAAACGAAACCGCCGCCCGACTCAAGGCCATGCAGGATCAGGCCCGGAAAATGGTCGCCGGACTGCAGCAGGCCACTCAGATTTTCTCCAGCGAGACCAAATCCGCCCTGAACCAGACCAGAAAACTGATGCATCAGATCACCGAAACGGTCGGCAGGAATGTGATGACCGACGAAATGATGCTGAGCGCGGCCCAAAGGACCAGACTTGCGGTCATTATTCTCAGCCTGATCGCCGCCGTCATCGGTCTGGGTCTGGCATATTTCATCAGCAACGGCATCGCCCGCGGCCTGACTCGGGTAATCAACGCCCTGTCCGAAGGGGCGCACCAGGTGGCGGCGGCAGCCGGCCAGGTTTCATCCGCCAGCCAGTCTCTGGCTGAAGGCTCGTCGCAACAGGCGGCCTCCCTGGAAGAAACCTCTTCATCGGTCGAGAAAATGGCCTCCATGACCAGACAAAACGCCGACAATTCCGACCAGGCCGATCGTCTGACCAAGGAAACTATCGCCGCGGTTCGTTCGGCTGCCGAATCCATCACCAGTCTGCGAAACGCCACGGAAGAGATCTACAGCGCCAGCCAGGAAACCCAGAGAATCGTCAAAAGCATTGATGAAATCGCCTTTCAAACCAACCTTCTGGCCTTGAATACCGCAGTTGAGGCGGCCCGAGCCGGAGAAGCGGGAGCCGGTTTTGCAGTGGTGGCCGATGAAGTCAGAAATCTTGCCGCCCGCAGCGCCGAGGCCGCCAAATCTACTGCCGAATTAATCGGAGCCACCGTCAACAAGGTCTCAGTTCGAGCCGGGAAATTGCCGCCCATTCCTTGACCGCCGTCAATGAAGTCGTCGAGAAAAGCACCAAGGTGGGCAATCTCGTCAGTGAAATCTCGGCGGCTTCCCAGGAACAAGCAAATGGTATCGGCCAGATCAACATCGCCGTCTCGGAAATGGATAAGGTAACGCAGCAGAATGCCGCCAACGCCGAGGAATCGGCCGCCAACGCCGAGGAGCTTAATGCCCAGGCCGAGCAGATGAACGAATTCGTCGGCGATCTGACCGCCATGGTCACCGTCAACCAAACCCGGCAGCCGCCCCGGGAAATCAGCCAGGTTCGGCAACTGACTCACCATAAACCCGGAAAGGCCTCGCCCAAGCCCCCGAGCAAACTCAAAAAACCAGTCTCGTCGGCGACAGCCGCCATTCCTTTCGATGAAGATCAGAGCACCGATGACTTTGATGGATTTTAAGGACCACCATTAATCATGGAGTTATCAAGATGACTAAAACTACCGCAGAAAACAGCCTCTCCGGCCTTGGTCCGCAAAAATTTCTGACCTTTTCCCTGGCCGGCGAGGAATACGGCATCAGCATCATGAAGATCAAAGAGATCATCGGCATTCTGCCGATCACGGTCCTGCCGCAAACTCCTGAATATGTCAAGGGCGTCATTAATCTGCGGGGCAAAGTGATTCCGGTTATCGATCTTCGTCTGAAATTCGATCTCGAACCGGCCACCCCCACTGGCGGAAAACCAGGAGCACAATCAAACCCTGGTGGGCCTGATTATTGATGGGGTTTCCGAAGTCATCAATCTTAAAGGAGATGAGGTTGAACCGAGTCCAACGATGCAGACCTCACTGCATAAACAGTATACTCTCGGGTTGGCTAAATACGGAAACGGGGTTAAGATTCTCCTCGATATCGACAAGGTCATCGACCACGAGGAGTTAGTGGGAACGGCAGAGTAAAATCAATGAGGGTTCCTTGAGTTCGAAAGCCTTCAAGGAACCCTCATTCCATAAAAATTGTTTAATCGTTATTTAAAACAGATCAGCCATCTCGGGCAGGATGCTCGGCAGTTCATCAATCAGCTTTTTGACGGCGGCCACCGAGTTATCAAACATTTCCCGTTCCTCCGGACTGAGCTCGAACTCGACAATTCTCTCGACCCCTTGCGCCCCCAGGACACAAGGAACGCCGACATAATAATTTTCGACTCCGAATTCTCCCCGCAGCAGGGCGCAGACCGGCAGGACCCGTTTCTGGTCGCGCAAAAAGGCTTCGGCCATGGCAATCGCCGAAGAGGCCGGACTGTAGAAGGCGGAACCGTTACCCAGCAGTTTGACCACCTCGCCGCCAGCCATCTTAGTGCGTTCCACCATGGCCGCCATCACCGCCCGCGCCTTGTTTTCGTCGCCGTTATATTTGCGCACCAGCTGTTCCATGACCGGGACCCCGTTGACATTGGCGTAACGGACAATCGGCACCATGGTATCACCATGCCCGCCGAGGACCATGGCGTTGACATCGCGCACCGAAACCCCCAGTTCCCAGGCTATAAAAGAACAGAAACGGTTGGAATCAAGCACTCCTGCTTGGCCGACAACCCGATTCGACGGAAAACCGGTAATCTTCTGACACAAGGTCACCATCGCATCCAGAGGATTGGAAATAATAATGACAAAGGCCTCCGGAGCATAATCCCTGATACCTTCCGCCACCTGTTTCATAATCTTGGCGTTGATTTCGAGCAGATCATCGCGACTCATCCCCGGCTTGCGGGGCAGGCCGGCGGTGACGATAACCACATCGGCTCCGGCAATATCGCCATAGCTGTTGGTGCCCTTGAGCTCGACATCAAACTGATCGATCCGGGCCACCTCGGCCAGGTCCAGCATTTTCCCCTGCGGCAAGCCTTCGACGATATCAAAAAGAACCACATCGCCAAGCTCTCTCTGGGCGCACAACTGAGCCAGAACACCCCCGATCTGACCACCACCAATCAATGCAATTTTCGCTCTTTTCATCTTTTCTCCCTCCGGGATCAATCCAGATCCTGCTGCTGAAAGTTCAAAACCAACCCTCTATTTTCTACATCTTCGGCGAAACCGCAGACAGATAAGGCTTCGAGCACAACCGACGACCGCCAAACAAGTGTATACAGTATGCAAGGAGCCCAAAAATGTCAAGCAAAATATATAATCAGGATTTTTATTTGACAGGCGGGCGCTCAATCATTAGACCCCAGTGAAAAGCTCTTCCTCTTCATCGTAACTAACAACCTAAGCCTTTGGCCAGAAGCTTTGGCCAGAAGCAATCCCTGATTCATTTCACCCCGGAGGAAACCATGAAGGAAAATAGTAAGACCTGGGCCCTGATCATCGGTCTCTCAATGTTCTGCGGCCTGACCGCTCTCGGCTACCTGCTCGGCAATGCCGCCTTGACCGTAAAAGAAAGGGAACGCAGCGTTACGGTTAAAGGTCTTTCCGAGCAGGAATATCCGGCCGACACCGTGATCTGGCCGATCCAGTTCACTGCGGCCGACAACGACCTGCAGCAGCTTTACCAGACCATCACCGACAACGCCGAAAAGATAAAAGGCTTTCTTCTGGGCAAAGGAATCAAGGAAACTGAAATTTCAATCCATCCCCCAACGGTCACCGACAAATCGGCCCAGCGTTATGGCAACTCAGCCCCGGCCCAGTTTCGCTACAGCGCCATTCAAACCGTGACCGTTTATTCCAGCAAGGTCGACAATATTCGCCAGGCCATGGCCAAACTGGTCGAACTCGGCCGACAAGGCATCGCCTTCAGCAACGAAGACTACGATGCCCGACCGGAATATATTTTTTCCCGCCTGAATGAAATCAAGCCGGCCATGATCGAGGAAGCCACTCGCAAGGCGCGGGATGTCGCCTTGAAATTCGCCCTGGATTCCCAGAGTAAACTGGGCAAGATAAAAAGCGCCTCTCAAGGTCAATTCAGCATCAGCGACCGGGACCGCAGCACGCCCTTCATCAAACGAATTCGCGTCGTCTCCACGGTTGAGTACTACCTTTCCGATTAAGCTAAGTCGCAGCCGGCCTCACGTTTTCCTCATTTGCTCAGGCTGGCCGCCCCGCCTGAGCAAAGTTTTTGTTAGCCCCCGCGCGGCAGGTTCTCGAACAGGGCCTGTCACGCGAGCGTCGTGGACGTCCCTGCCCCACCCTTGACAGCCCCAAATTAATCATTACTATTAAAGAAAACGAGTTTATTAAGAGTCAAGCTCTGAATAATACAATATTTGTCTTATAAAGATGAATTGATTCCAGCTAGAAGCAAACAAATCTATGGAGGATTACCCTATGGATAGCAGCAAATTTACCGAAAAAACCCAGGAAGCGGTGGTCGCCGCGCAGGAACAGGCCTTGCGCCGCCGGCACCAGCAGATCGACAACGAACATCTGCTTCTTGCCCTGCTGCAACAAAGCGAGGGTTTGATTCCCCGCATCGTGGAAAAGATCGGGATCGC
Organism: Pseudomonadota bacterium; assembly: GCA_011049115.1. Taxonomy (NCBI): domain Bacteria; kingdom Pseudomonadati; phylum Pseudomonadota; species Pseudomonadota bacterium. The sequence continues at coordinate 39,865 of DSCM01000006.1, read as the reverse complement.
TCCCACCGCCCTGGAAAAGTCTCTGGAAGAACAGCTTGCCAAAATCCCGCCCGTGACCGGAACCGGTAGTGGCCAGCTGTATATGAGTTCGCGCCTGGGTCAACTCTTTGTCAAGGCCAAGGATGAAGCCACGCAGTTCAAGGATGAGTATGTCAGCGTCGAACATCTTCTGCTGGCTCAGGTCGCGGTCGCCGGAGACCCCCTGGCCAAACTACTGCAAAGCTTTGGTCTGACCCGCGACAAGCTGCTCTCGGTCCTGACTGAAGTCCGCGGCCATCAGCGGGTAACCTCACAGAACCCGGAAGGCACCTATCAGGCCCTGGAAAAATACGGTATTGATCTGACCAAAGCCGCGGCCCAGGACAAACTTGATCCGGTCATCGGCCGCGATGAAGAAATCCGCCGGGTTATTCAGGTGCTCTCGCGGCGGACTAAAAACAACCCGGTCCTGATCGGCGAACCCGGGGTCGGCAAGACCGCAATCGTCGAAGGCCTGGCCCAGAGAATCTTTGTTCAGGATGTCCCTGAAAACCTGAAAAACAAACGCCTGATCTCACTCGACATGGGCTCCTTGATTGCCGGAGCCAAATTTCGCGGTGAATTTGAAGAACGGCTAAAAGCAGTGCTCAAGGAAGTCAAGGAGGCAGCCGGCAAAATCATTCTTTTTATCGACGAGCTGCACACCGTGGTCGGAGCCGGCAAAACCGAAGGTTCAATGGATGCCGGCAATCTTTTAAAACCGATGCTGGCCCGAGGCGAACTCCATTGCGTCGGAGCCACGACCCTGAATGAATATCGTCTCTATATTGAAAAAGACGCCGCCCTGGAACGACGCTTCCAGCCGGTTTTCGTCGACCAGCCCAACGTTGCCGATACGATTTCCATCCTCAGAGGCCTCAAGGAACGCTATGAAGTACATCACGGAATTCGCATCAAGGACGCCGCCTTGGTGGCGGCGGCGGTGCTTTCCCACCGCTATATCAGCGACCGTTTTCTCCCGGACAAGGCCATTGATCTGGTCGATGAAGCCGGAGCCCGGCTGCGCACCGAAATCGACAGCCTGCCGAGTGAGCTGGACGAGGTTACCCGTAAAATCATGCAGCTTGAAATCGAGCGGGAAGCCCTAAAAAAAGAACAGGACCAGGCCTCGCGCCAGCGCCTGGAGAAGCTCGAAAAGGAACTTGCCGACTATCGGCTCAAGAGCAAAACCCTAACCGCCCGTTGGCAACTGGAAAAAGAACAGATTGGACGCCTGCGAGAAATCGGCCAGCAGATCGAGGCGGTCAAACTGGAGATTGAAAAGGCCGAACGCAGTTACGACCTCAACAAGGCAGCCGAACTAAAATATGACCGTCTAGCGCGCCTTGAGCGGGAGCGCGAAAGCGCTCAGCAGAAAATCAGCGAAAACCAGGCTGACGGCGGCAGTCTGCTGAAAGAGGTAGTCGATGAAGAGGATATCGCCACCATCATCAGCCGCTGGACTTCAATTCCGGTCAGCAAGCTCCTGCAAGGCGAACGGGAAAAGCTGATTCATCTGAGCGACCATCTCCATCAGCGGGTCATCGGCCAGGAGGCTGCGGTAACCTCGGTGGCCGATGCCGTGGTTCGGGCCCGAGCCGGCATCAACGACCCCCGGCGCCCGCTGGGCAGTTTCATTTTCCTGGGCCCGACCGGAGTCGGAAAAACCGAATTAGCCCGCGCCTTGGCCGAATTTCTTTTTGATAACGAAAATAACATGACCCGAATCGATATGTCCGAATACATGGAAAAACACGCGGTTTCCCGCCTGATCGGGGCGCCTCCGGGTTACATCGGCTATGACGAAGGCGGACAACTGACTGAAGCGGTGCGGCGCAAACCCTATTCGGTGATCCTCTTTGATGAAATCGAAAAAGCCCACAACGATGTTTTCAACCTTCTCCTACAGGTTCTCGATGATGGCCGCCTGACCGATTCTCACGGCCGGGTGGTTGATTTCAAGAATACCGTGATTATCATGACCTCCAACCTCGGCAGTCATTATATTCTCGAAGGCCTGCAACAGGAAGAGTCGGACGAAAGCTTTTCCGTCATGCAGAGAATGGTCATGGAAACTCTGAAAGCTCAGTTTAGCCCTGAATTTCTCAACCGCGTTGACGACATTGTCGTTTTCCACGCCCTGCGTCGCGAAGATCTGGAAAAGATCATCACCATCCAGCTCAAACTTCTGGAAAAACGCCTGGCGGAAAAACAGATCCACCTGGAACTCGACGCCGGGGCCCGGCGCTTTATCGCCGAGGTCGGCTACGACCCGGCTTTCGGCGCCCGCCCTCTGAAAAGGGCCATGCAGAATCAACTGGAAACCCCTCTCGCCTATCAACTGATGAGCGGCGCAATCAAGGAAGGCGATCGGGTCAGGGTTGCGGCCGAAGGTGGCAACTTAATCTTTGCCACCGATTGAGGCTCAACCTAGGTTCCGAGGGAACAAAGCCCACAACCTGAAGATTTTAACCACGCAGATTACAGCCTTTGTGCAAAAGCCATAAAGCCCAAGTTGAGCTCAACAGAAAAAAGCCCAGGGCCACCAACAGACTGGGGCCGAAGCCCACTTCGGAGACCCCGAGACAGGCGCGGCGAAAACCATCCACCAGATAAAAAAAAGGATTGAGATAAGAGACCTGCCGCCAGAACGGCGGCAGGTCGGCCAGGGCAAAAAAAACGCCGCTGAGAAAGGAAAACGGAACGATGACAAAATTCTGAAAGGCGGCGATATGATCCCACTTGTCGGCCATGATGGCCGCCACCAGGCCCAGGGCGCCCAGGGCGCCGCTGCAGAAAAAGGCCAGCAGCAAGGCTAGCAGGGGATGGTGCAGGGTTAGCGAAACAAAGTTCAAGGCCGTCAGCCAAACCCCGAAACCAACCAGCACCCCACGCACCACGGAAGCTCCGACAAAAGCCAGATAGAGCTCGAAATTGGAAAACGGAGCCAGCAGGACAAAAATCACATTGCCGTTCAGTCGTGACTGAAACAGACTGGAAGAACTGTTGGCAAACGCATTCTGCAGCATCGCCATGACCATCAGGCCGGGAACCAGAAAGGTCAGATAGTCAATTCCCGGCAACATCTGACGGCCATCACCAATCACGGAGGAGAAAACCAGCAGGTACAGCAGAACCGTAATCACCGGGGTCAGCAGGGTCTGAATCGAAACCTTCAGAAAACGCCAGACTTCGCGGGCAAAAAGAATATATAACCCATGCAGGTTAAACATCGGGCCGGCCTGTTGTAAGCTCGGCATAAACCTCGGCCAGTCCGGCTTCATGAAGGCTCAAATCAGAAAACTTGATCCCGGCCGCATCCAGGGCCGCGAGCACCGCGCCTACCTGATCCTTATCCTGGTGTAAACGTAAGAGGAGCTCCCCCTCACCCGCGCTTTCCCGATTTTTTTCCAGGGCTTCCGGCAGTTTCCGACAACTATCAGGGGTCAACTGCAAATGCAGCAGACGTTTGGAATAACGGTTTAAAAGCTCCTCCTTGGCGGCGCAGGCGACCAGGGAGCCGCAATTTAAGACCGCAATTTTCTCACACATCTTTTCGGCTTCCTCAAGATAATGAGTCGTCAGGATAATTGTGTGCCCCTGGCGGTTAAGCCCGCGGATAAAGTCCCAGAGCCGAACCCGAAGAGCGACATCGACCCCGGCCGTGGGTTCATCCAGGACAACTACCGGCGGTCGATGAACCAGGGCCTGAGCGATCAGTACCCGGCGTTTCATCCCTCCGGAAAGGTGATTCATCGAGGTTTGGGCCTTTTCCTCAAGACCCAGGGCCGCCAGCAGTTCTTCAAGCCAGGGGAAATTGGCGCGCCCGAGACCGAAGTAACCCGATTGCAGGGTCAACATCTCCCAAATCGTAAAAAAAGGATCATAAGCCAGCTCCTGAGGCACCACTCCAAGTTTATAGCGGGCTTGACGCCATTGTTTTCGAACATCGAAACCCAGCACCCGGGCCCGGCCCGAGCTGGCCCGGGTTAACCCGGCAAGGATGTTGATCAGGGTCGACTTACCCGCGCCGTTGGGACCCAGGAGAGCGAAAAAAGAACCCGCGGCAAGATTCAGACTGACGCCATCAAGAGCCTTCAGCAAACCATAATTCTTACTGAGATTTTCTATCTCCAGCGCCTGCATAAAAATCCAAAAAGTAATATTTACTTGACAAAAAGTTAAAAAATATAATAGGTTTACCCTTCGGTCCGCGTTTCCCAGCCCCTTTACAAAAAGCAACCGAGACATCGCCGGGACCTTTCATCTCATCTCCAACAGCTCTTTTTTTAAGGAGCAATCGCCGAACAAGGGGCCTCGCATACAAAGCATATTTCACGGGAGGCAATAACATGAACCGCCGCAGATATCAAGATTCCTCTGAGATCACCGAACTGATTCTTGACGCCGCAGCCCGGTCTCGGGCTGAAATCGGCCATATCGACAGCCATCCGGCCAGCGCTAAAACGGCTAAGTGGCCCATTGACTGTCAGGTTGGCCCCGGCCTGGAAGGCGCGATTGCCTGCGAATCAAAAATCGGCTATGTCAACGGCACCGCCGGTCAGCTTTCTTACCGGGGATATGACATTTTCGATCTTTGCGCACACTCGACCTACGAAGAGGTTTCCTTCCTGCTCCTGCACGGCTGTCTGCCGAACGCTGCGGAGCTGCAGGAATTTGAACAAAAACTGATCCACTACCGGCACATGAATAAAACCCTGCGCCTGCTGATGAGCTTTCCGGTCGAAAAGATGAACGCCATGGCGGCTTTGCGCATGGGCACCATTTTCATGCGCCAGGAGTTTACAGACCGCGACCAGGAACAGGCCAAACCCGATCCCAGTGACGCGATCAGCGCCGACGAAGACTCGATCGGCATGGAAACCAAGCCTCGCGGGGATGAACATGCCATCTATGAATTCAAACAAAAGAAGAAAAAGAAAAGCCGCCGCAAGGATAAACCGTCCTTGGATGATGCCAGCGGCCTTGAAGCCTGCTATCATCTGATCGCCGGAGTCCCGACCATCACCGCGGCAATTGCCCGCCTGCGTCACGGCCTGATGCCGTTTGAACCACTCAACGACTTAAGCCACGCCGGCAACCTTTTCTACATGATGAACGGCCGAAGGCCCTCCCCGATTGAAGAGCGCGTGCTTGACGTCGCCTTGATCCTACACGCCGACCACGGCATGAACGCCAGCACCTTCGCTTCGATGGTGGTGGCTTCGACCATGTCCGATATCTATTTTTCCGTGGGTTCGGGAATCGCCGCTTTGAACGGCCCCCTACACGGCGGCGCCAACGAACGCGTTCTGCACACCCTGCGGGAAATCGGCCATCCCCACAACGTCGAAAAGTGGGTCAAAGAAGCCTTCAAAGCCAAGCAAAAGATTCCGGGCTTTGGTCACCGGGTTTATAAAACCTATGACCCCCGGGCCCGGATTCTCGGCCCCCTGGCGAAATTTCGCTGCCTGGGCTGCCAGGCCGACATTCAGAACCTGATCAACACCGCCGAGCGACTTGAACAAGAAGTCATCGCCTCCCTGGCCCAGGAAAAAGGGATTTTCCCCAATGTTGACTACTATTCCGGGGTGATCTACAGCCGGCTGGGCATCGACCCGGCCATGTTCACACCGCTGTTCGCCGTCAGTCGGGTGGCCGGCTGGACCGCCCGGGTTCTGGAATATATCAAAAACAACCGGATTTTTCGGCCCCGGTCCCTTTATACCGGCAAATTCAATCTGACCTATCAAGCTATCGATGAACGCTGAGACGGAAATCTGTATCCGCCGGCAACTTGAACTACGGGAAAGGAGCCTTCTGGCTCCTTTCGCCGCTTTCAGCGAGAACTCCCGCGGCCGGCAAACAAAAGAGAAAGAATGCGCCTACCGCATGGCCTATCAGCATGACCGGGATCGCATCATTCACAGCAAGGCCTTTCGCCGCCTGAAATATAAAACGCAGGTTTTTCTGGCCCCCAGCGGCGACCACTACCGAACTCGTCTGACTCATACCTTGGAGGTCGCGCAGATTGCCCGGACCATCGCCAAAGCCTTGTTTCTCAACGAAGACCTAACCGAAGCCATCGCCCTGGGCCACGACCTCGGCCATACCCCTTTCGGGCACGCCGGCGAAACAGTCCTCAACCGTCTGCACCCCGGAGGCTTCAACCATTTTCAGCAGAGCTTGCGGGTGGTCGACATTCTCGAAAAGGACGGCCACGGTCTCAATCTTACGTTTGAAGTCCGCGACGGCATTATCAAGCACTCGAAAGGCAAGGGGCAGATCATCTCTCCCGCGCCGGAACATACCGCCGTCACCCTCGAAGGTCAGGTTGTCCGGCTAGCCGACATCATCGCCTATGTTAACCACGATCTCGATGACGCGATTCGCGCCAAAACCATTGCCGCGTCCCAGATTCCGAAAGAGTGTCGCGCCATCTTGGGAGAAAGCCATACCCAGCGAATCAACACCATGGTAACCGACATTATCGACCAGAGCCGGGCCGAGGCGGGCGCTTTAAAAATTTCCCCGCCCATACTGGAGGCCATGGTCAACCTGCGTTCCTTTCTCTTCGCCCATGTTTATGAAAGTCCTGAGGTTTACGGTGATTTTGTCAAGGCCAGTCGACTACTGGAAGAAATTTATCACTATTTCACAAAAAAACCCGGTGAACTGCAGTTGAAATATTACCCAGGGTACCTGGAAGACACGAGTTTCATAGACAATTTACGTGATTTCATCGCCAGCATGACCGATCGCTATGCTTTTTCGCTTTACGAAAAACTTTTCCTGCCCCACCCCTGGAACATTAAATAGACTTTCAGAGGATGACATCTCACCTCCAACGAAAATAAGTACAGATTTCCCATGACTGACACCCAAGTAACAAATCAGGACCCCGTAAAAAAACTCCTGGAACTGAATAAAGAGGAAAAATATTTTTTACAGATAACGGCGCTCTTGGACGGTAAGACCCCACGGGAAGAACTCTTTCGCATCATGAAAGCCCTGCCCATGAAAACCCCGGGCTCCACCCCGTGGGACCCGGATCGGGCTACGGAGACCCTGCGCAAGCTGAGAAACCTGGGACTCATCGACAACCACAACCGCTGTCACCCGCAAATCAACGAAATTGTCGCCCGCCGCCCCCTGGAGCGCCGAGCGCTTGATCTCTGTCACCAGCTGATTCGCTCATCCTATATCGACAATCACTCCCTGGACAACGATGAGCATAAGCTTTGCCAACGAACCCTGCGGAATTTCCGCCTGGCGCTTTACAGTCATGATCTGGAAACCCTGCAAAAATATCTGCCGATATTTTATCGCGCCCCTTACGATTCCAGGTTCCGCCATCCTTTCGCAAGCCTGGTTCTCTACCCTTTCGATCCACAATGGTTTGTAAAGCTGCCTCTGCATCTGCAGTTTACCGCCCTTGACGATTGTATCACCCACGCCCTTGAAGACTTGGTCGACACCCCGGAACTAGACAGATTCATTGTCACTAATTATCCGGCGGACAAAAGCGGCAGCCGGCCTTTCATCCTGCTCTACGCCCATAAGCTCCTGCTGAGCGGTCGTCTTCCCGAATTGGCCGAGCTCTGCCACCAGCATCATGATATTTTCTCAGGCAGCGGCTTTGCCGGAGCCTTGGCCGCAAGTCAGGGGAATTTTTCTGCAGGAAACCGGTTTTTCAACCAGGATCTCGAATCAGCCCATCTCCGCAATCCCGAAGGCCGCGCCTGTTTCGATGCGCCGATAGCCTTCTTCTACATCCTGGCGACCGGCCAGGCCCGCAACCTGACCTCCTGGATGGAAACTGCGACCACCTTGGCTGCCGGAGCCCGACAGTTTGCCTACAACCCTTTTACTCGAGACCTTTTTCACCTGGCCGACACCCTGCTCAAACTTTTTCAGGGGCTGACCTCCGAAGCTGAAAAAAGCTTTGCCGCTATTGAAAAACGCCCTCTGCGCTCGATTTTCACCCTGCTTCAGACCCTGGTCTCATACTGGCTCAGCGGCCAGATCGATTCGCATGAGCAAGAAAATCTGCGCCGCTTACAACTGCTGGCAGGAAGATTTTTCCCCTGGATTGAAATCGAGTGCAATTACCTGCTGCAGCTTGAAGAGCGTTCCGCAACCACCGAGATTCCGACCCCAACCGCCCCTCCCGAAACCACCGCTTTCAAGCCTTTGAGTCCGTCGGTCACAATTGAACCGGCCTGGCGTCGGACCCTGACGGCCCTCAAACAGCTGACTCCGAAAAGCTCAGCGAATGAATGCAAAACCGAGCCGGAAAAGAAAGCCAGACTGGCCTGGTTCATCAGCTACAACAGTCCGGGTGAGCTTTCCCTGACCCCTAAAATCCAGAAAGCGCTGTCGGATAAAAGCTGGAGTCCGGGGCGCAACCTCGCTCTGGGAAGGGTTTTCGCAGGCGAACACTTCAATTTTTTCACCCTGCAGGATCACCAGATTTTCCAGTCCCTGCTACGCCAAACCGATGACAAAGGGGAAACCTTTACCTTTGAACAAAGCCGGGCGATTCCGGCCCTGTCCGGACATCCATATCTATTTCTCAACGGACGCGACCAGATTCCGGCAAGCCTGCAGGCGGGACAAACTCGCATCATGGTTGACAAAAATGCAGCCGACGGGGAAATATCTCTGCAAATTTACCCTGAATTCAACGGCCGCGACTTCATGGTTGTCGAGGAAACCTCAGCCCGGTTCACCTTTTATCGCAACAACCATCAGCTCGAGGAAATTGCCCGTCTGCTAGGCCGGGATGGCTCCGCCATGCCCCCTGAAGCGGAGCCTGAAATTCCCGACCTTCTGGAATCCCTACTGCCGTTGCTCCCTGTCCACAGCAACCTGCCACTGACATCGGAAGGCTCGGCCCCAGCCGTCTCAGAGGCACAACTTTTTCTCCAGATATTTCCTGCCGGTGACGGCCTGCGTTTTGAGCTGACGAGTAAACCGCTGGGTCCCCAGGGGCCACAGTTACGCCCCGGCGAAGGGAAAAAGTATCTTTACGCCAAGATTGACGAAAAAACTTGCGCCGTCAATCGCGATCTTGAGCTTGAAAAGGAGCGCCGGCACATTCTGCTTGCGGCCTGCCCCGGCTTGGGAGAAGACAATGCCCAGGCCTGCTGGCAGATCACGGAAATCGAACGCTGTCTGCAAATCCTGCACGAAATCAGAATACTTCAGAAAAGGCTTCCGGATGAAGCCGCCTGGTTGATCTGTGAATGGCCGGCGGGACGAAAACTGGGACTCAAGGAAAAACCGGGGCCTTCAGCCCTACGCTTTAGGATAAAGCCGCATCAGGAATGGTTTAAAATCGAAGGCGAGCTTCTGATTGATGAAAAGGAGACCTTGAACCTGCGGGAGCTGCTGCAGAGCATGAAAAAGAAACAGGGTCAGTTTCTGCCGCTGGCCGACAATCATTTTATAACCCTGACCGAGGACCTGCAGCGCCGCATCCAGGAACTAAGTTTCTACCTCAATCACGAGGGCGGTGAGCTTCTGATTCACAAGGCCGCCACCGCCAAGGTCGCCGAAATCCTGGGCGACCTGCCCAAGGTTGAAGCCAGCCACTCCTGGCATGAGCAGCTGCAACGTTTCAAGGAAGCGGAAAACTTCAAACCCGAGATTCCAAGCACGCTTCAGGCCGAACTCAGAAGTTACCAAAAAGAAGGTTTTTCATGGCTCGCACGCCTGGCCCATCTGGGTTTCGGCGCCTGTCTGGCCGACGATATGGGACTGGGGAAAACGGTACAGACCCTGACCCTGATTCTGTCGCGGGCGGCCAGGGGGCCGGCTCTGGTCGTGGCGCCGACCTCAGTCTGCGCCAACTGGCATAAAGAATGTGAGCGCTTTGCGCCGATTCTGAACCCGATTCAGTTCGGCGGCAACGATCGTCAGGAGCTGCTTGACAAAATCAAACCCTACGACCTTCTGATCTGCAGCTACACCATGCTGCAACAGGAAAAAAAGATGTTTGCCGCCCGTGAATGGGAAATTATCGTGCTTGACGAAGCCCAGGCAATCAAAAATCTCAACACCAAGCGCTCTCAGGCGGCCATGAGCCTGAGGGGCCGGTTTCGCCTGACCACCACCGGCACCCCGATCGAAAACCATCTCGGGGAGTTGTGGAATCTTTTCCAATTCATCAACCCCGGGCTGCTGGGTTCGCTCGACCAGTTCAATCAGCGCTTCGCCATTCCGATCGAGCAGGAAAACAATACCGAGGCCCGGCTGCTTCTACAGAAAATCATTCAGCCTTATATTCTGCGCCGCCACAAGAATCAGGTTCTGCGAGAACTGCCGCCACGCACGGAAATCGTTTTACAGGTGGAGATGAGTGAGGCGGAACGTAACTTTTATGAAGCCGTTCGCCGCCAGGCCATCGACCGCCTGGAAGAAGCCGACACCGAGGAAAACCAGAACCGGGGGGGGACCTCGATTCAGGTCCTGGCAGAGCTGACCCGGCTGCGTCTGGCGGCCTGCAACCCTCGTCTGGTCCTGCCCGAAAGCACGATTGAGAGCGCCAAGCTCAAACATTGCGGCCGAATCATAGACGATCTTCTCGCCGGCGGCCATCAAGCCCTGATTTTCAGCCAGTTTGTCAAGCACCTTGAGTTGGTCCGCGCCTATTTTGATAAGAAGAAGATCGCCTATCGCTACCTCGACGGCTCCACCCCAAAAACGCGGCGTCAAGCCGAAATCAGCGCCTTTCAGGAAGGTCAGGCCCATCTCTTCCTGATCAGTCTTAAGGCCGGCGGTCTCGGTCTCAACCTGACGGCGGCCGACTATGTCCTGCATCTTGACCCCTGGTGGAATCCGGCGATCGAGGATCAGGCTTCGGACCGGGCCCATCGCATCGGCCAGAACCGGCCCGTGACGGTTTACCGGCTGATCAGCCGGGATACCATTGAGGAAAAAATCGTGCGTCTGCACCAGGAAAAACGCAACCTCGCCGACCAGATTCTTTCCGCCAGCGACCAGAGCGCCCGCTTCACGACCGGAGAACTGCTCAAATTAATCAAGGAAGGCTAGAGGGACAGACGCCTTCGCTTCAGAACCGGCGCGACCACTAAAAATAATACCAGATTGATTGATAATCCGCCACCGTCTCGCCAATGGCGGCCAACCTTTCCAGATACTCCAGCAGCGGCACATCCCGGGCGACATAGGGTTCGGGAGCGACTCTGACGATACCTTCCTCCCAGGGAAAGAATTCATAAATGCGAGAGCCATTAGCGTCCAAACCGATCATATAACGATGACGCAGCGAGCGAATATAACTTTTACCCTGACCGGGAACGTTATACACGGCTTCATCGGTACGCTCGATGCCGGGAGCCAGTCGGGCTTCCTCCGATTGTTCCTGCAGCAGCCGGGCAATCGGCACCCGGTAACCGGAAGTTTCCTCCTTGCCTTTGGTATTGAAGGTGTAATACGGATCAATGCCAACCTGACGCAAACGCCGACGCAAAAACACCGCTTCAAAACGACGCGAAACAAAGAAGGTGTAGACCAACTGGTTATAGACACCGATACCACGACGTTTAAGTCGGTCCACCGCCGCGACCACTTCCGGAGTCAACTCATAGGCATGCTCGGCATGCGTGACCACCGCCACTTCCAGTTTTCCGGGCCGGCGCACGGAGCCCAGAAAGTCGGCCAGTCTGTTACTGATGCGCATCGGCATGGTTATTGGAGTCCGGGTGCCGATACGAATGCGCTCGACCGTGGGAACGGCGGCCACCCGAGTCACGATGCTCTCAAACTGCTCATCATTCATCGCCAGCGGATCCCCCCCGGTAATCAGAACCTCGCGAATCGCCGGATGTTCCGTAATCCAGTTGAGCGCGGCTTCGATTTTTTCGGGTGCAGCCAGGGCATCGGGAGCCATGGCATCTTCAATTTCCCAGTTTCGCTGACAGTAAACACAGATTTGCGGGCAGGTATTGAAAGGCTTAAAAATACAGATTGAAGGATAGCGCCGGGTAATCAGGTCGATCGGCGAGGTGTCTTCCTCGCGCATGAAATCCAGTCCTGACAAATCCCCTTGTTCCAATCTGGAATCGACCACCCCTTCCACATACTCCGGCGGCGGCAGTACCTGAGCCCTAATCGCGGCGTCCCTTCGGGAGCCTTCCACCTCATCATCCATCAGGGAAAGGTAATAAGGAGTCACGCCAAAGGGCAGCCGATGTCGCCGGGCGCGGCGCACCGCCGCCGCCTCTTCCGGGCGAAGGGTAACCAACCGGGTCAAGGTCTCCGCGTCCTGCACAATGTTTGCCAGCTGCCAGCGCCAGTCCTGCCAGTGAGATTCATCCGCCCCGAAATATTTTTTCAGGCGCTCGCGACGCAAGCGCCGCCGAGCTATCGCTTCCTGGTTCAGGCCATCATCGTACTGCGCCATAAATCGCCCAACCCTGCGCTCTATGGCATCAAGTTGGCGCGAACGCAGAACCGCCGCTTCACGACCACTGATCAGCTGATTGCCGCCATGGTCATCATTGATCACGGCATGGCTTTCCACGTCAATCCCGCCTACCCCCTTAAAAAGGGAAATCAACTCCGCATAAAAGGCCGGGCTGAGATCTTCCCGGACCAATCCGCGAACCACATCAAACAGCGCCTGCGCGACACTGAATCCGGTGCGCTCTTCCGACTGCACGGAAAACACCGAACGCAGAATCGTGCCGCACAAAGTTACCCGACGCAGCCGCCCGGAACCGGCTCGGGCCAACCGGGTCAAGGCCTCACCTTCAATTTCATCCAGCCAGACAAGCAACTTTCGGCGCCAGGGTTCCAGGCGGCCACAAGCCTCATGTCCCAGAGCGAAGAGCTCCGGGACAACCTCACGCAGGAGCAACTTTGAAAAACCTGCGCTTATTCCTCCTTCTTTTTTCAAAACAAACTACCGCCTATTTATAACCCATCAGATTTACTATTTTTTTTACATTCTACACGATCAACGTGATTTTGTGAAGCAAAAAACCCAGGAAAAAACATTGACATCCGCCACGCTTCATTGTAAAGAGCTCAGCTGGAAATCGTCGCGGGATTAACTCAGCTGGTAGAGTGTCAGCTTCCCAAGCTGAAAGTCGCGAGTTCGAATCTCGTATCCCGCTCCAGAAAAAAATGGCCTTGCAACCATGCCATTAAAGTTAAAAGGGCGGAGAGTCATCCTCCGCCCTTTTTGTATCTTCGGCGCCACTCTGACATCGGCATCAAATCGGCATCAAATCGGTCGGCGCGCCGACGTTCTCCTTTTCGTTCCCTCCCCGCAAGCAACCTTGGTTTTATGAGAGAAACATCGTTGGCCACCAAAATGCTTTTCGTCCGTTGACACTAGGTCGGCCGAAGGGTGTACAATGCGGGAATCCGTTTTTCCACAAGGTTGCGGGCTTTCTAAAACTGGCCCTGCCCGTAAAACCTCTTTCCGCGAAAACCGTTGCGCAAACCTTGAGCGCAAGCGATGCGGGCGATTTCACGCCAACGGGAAGCCATGAACAATCTCCGGTTCGCCGCTTTGACCTCTGCTTCATTCTGGCTTGGAGTTGCGGCGTTGTTGTTGACGGCGGCGGCCATGGTCAGGGCCGAGGAATTTCAGCTGGGGGTTCTTTACTGGTCCATGAATATCCCGGCCAGGTGGCCATACGCAGGGGGCTGGAAACCGAAGCGGAGCAAATCAATCAGGCTTTGGCGGCAAAAGGCGGCACCCTCAGACTGTTGCACCGGGTGGCGGGGGATGGCGAGGCCGGTATCGAAAACCAGATAAACCAGATGTATGAAATACTGGCGATACCGGTCGATTGCATTATCATTCAGCCCACAGACAATGCCGCCCTGGCGGCCCCCTTGCGCACCGCCAACCTGGCGCGAATTCCGGTGGTTGCCTATGACCAGTATATCAGCGGCGGCCAACTGGCGGCCTACTGTACGTCCGACAATTATCAAGCCGGGTACCTCGACGGCGAATACATTTCCTCAAAATTTACCGCAGACCATGAGATCCGCCTGGTTCTGGTCGAGTATCCCCACGTTTCCTCCACAGTGAAGCGGGTCAACGGCTTTCTTGACGCACTACAGGCACTCGGTTGCCGTTATAAAATTCTCAAAACCTATTTCGCCGTCGAACCGGTCGGCGGCCATAGGGCAGGGCTGAACATCCTCCATGATTTTCCAGAGGCCCACAGTATCGATGTCATTTTCACGGTCAATGACGGCGGCGGCCTGGCCGTGGTCGAGGCCCTGGCCCATGCCGGCCGCCGCGAGATCATGGTGGCCACCATTGATGGCGATCCGGCGTCAGCGGAAAACATCAGGGCCGGCCGCCTGACCGTTATCGATTCCGCTCAATTTTGCGGCCCGCTCGAGGCCCAGGCGATGAAAACCGTCTTTGCCCTGCTCTCTGGAGGCACCCCCCCTATCATGCTTTGGTCCCCGTTTTCCCCGTCACCGTCGAAAGCCTGAACATCTATCCCGATTGGCAGGGACCGATTCCGACCGAGTTCAAAAAAGCTGGCCCAGCCAGGCCCCGCGATGGCAGGGAGATTTGAAAATAGTCAGCCAGCAGCGCCCGGAGTAAGCCTCATGACCCGGGCTTATACCTCATCGAAAAACCACCATGATCGCAAGCTCGCCTTAAGTTTCGGCGCCATCGTCCTCCTGCTGATGCTGGCCCTTTTCAGTCTGGCCAGCCACCTTTTCATCCAGCTGTACGAGAAGAAAGAGGATCGCCTGTCCTCGATGCTCGCCACTATCTTTGCCGATTCCATCGCCAAAGTCAGCTTTTCCGGCAAATACCATACGCGCCTGTTTGTTGAGGAAATCCAGGACCGCATCCCCGCCCTGGCCTTTATCTCGGTGGAGAACAAGGAGGGGAAAATCATGGCCCACAGCCGGTCCGGTGAAAACAACACCTACCTCCAGGGCCGGGAAAGTACGAGGCTTCGCGACCTGAGTCTGAATCACAATACAATTGTTTCGGCTGATCGCATTTGCGACGGCCAGGTAATCAAGGAGGTGGTTTCACCCTACCGCAGCACCTTGGATAACGAGCTTATGGGCGTGGTGCGAATCGGCATCAAGATGGATAAAGTCCACAAGGAGCAACGCAAAACCATAATCAGACTGATCATCCTGATTATCATCCTGACCTTGATAGCAATCGGTGGCATCCTGTTGCTCAGCCGCCATTTCGGCGACGCCCACCGCATCCTCGCCACCCAGTTGCGGGGAATTTTAGCCCACGCCCCACTGCTGATAACCATCACCAACCAGGATGGCCGGTTGCTGGATTGCAGCAAGCAGTGCGATGAACTGTTTGGTTCTCTTCCCGACCGACGCACCCTGAAACAATATCTGGAGGGTCATCTCTCTCCCCCGGACATTCTGCGCCTGTCCCAGGCCAACGACGCCATCTTCACTACCGGTCAAGCGGTGGAACTGGAGCTGGAGATTGAATTACATGGGCATAAGCGAATCTGGCACGTCAGTAAATTCGCCATTGCCCATAATGATCACGGCCGCCCCAATCTGATCTGTACCTTTGTTCACGACATCACCGAACGCAAGCAGTCGGAAAAAAACGCCACCGAGGCCAAGGATCAATGGGAGCAAACCTTTGACGCGATTGCCGATATCATCACCATCCATACCCCAGACATGCGGATCGTCCGAGCCAACCAGGCTGCCGGAAGAATGTTCCAGGTGGCGCCCGAGGCCTTGATCGGCAGGTTCTGTTATGAAGTGTTCTGTGAGGCGTCCGCACCCTGCTCCGGGTGCCCCGAACTGCGAAGCCGGCATGATCAGAGGCATCATCAAGCCATCATCCACCATCAGAAACTGGGGAAATCCTTTGAGGTCGCCTCCTTCCCCTTTATCGACAACGGCCGGCTTTCCGGTTTTGTTCATATCGCCAAAGACATCACAAAAAGTCTGATGCTGGAAGAACAACTCCGACAATCTCAAAAACTGGAAGCGATCGGCACCCTGGCCGGAGGTATCGCCCACGACTTCAATAATATTTTAACCCCTATCCTGGGCTATGCGGAAATGGCTCTGACCGACATCGATCCAGGCTCACCCCTGGCTCAGGAACTGCAGCAGATCTGCGCGGCCGCAGGGCGCGCCAAGGATCTGGTCCAGCAAATCCTGGGATTCAGTCGCCGTGGTCCACAGGACGAAAAAACATTTCACCCACACGTGGTGGGCAAAGAGGTGCTCAAGCTCCTGCGCTCCTCCCTACCCAGCACCATCGAATTCAAAACCGATATCGATGATAACTGCGGTACCATCCTGGCGGATTCGACCCAGTTTCACCAGATTATCATGAACCTCTGTACCAACGCCTACCATGCCATGGAGAAAACCGGCGGCATTCTGGGCCTTGGCCTCAGCCGGGTAATCATTGATAAAGATGACCACAAGGTGGCCAGTTCAGAACTCATACCGGGCGACTATATCATGCTCAGTGTCAGCGATACCGGTTGCGGCATGGACCGCAGGACTTTAGAACGAATCTTTGAGCCCTACTTTACGACCAAGATCGCTGGCAAAGGCACCGGCCTGGGACTTTCCGTGGTACATGGTATCGTCAAAAGCTACGGCGGCCAGATCGGAGTCTACAGTGAGCCGGGCAAGGGCACGACCTTCCGCGTCTATCTGCCTCGAACGGCCGACCAGCCGATACTTGACGAGGTGACAGCGGGTTTTCGCCTGCCCTCCGGCCAGGGGCGGATACTGGTCGTTGATGACGAGCAGACCATCACGGCCATGCTCCGGAAAATCCTGGAAGGGCTCGGCTATCAGGCGACCGTTACCAACGACAGCCGTGAAGCCCTGTCTCTGATCGAGGCCCAACCGTCCTTTTTCGATCTGCTGATCACAGATATGACCATGCCCTACCTGACCGGTATTGAGCTGGCGCAAAAGGCTATGGCTTTAAATACGGAGCTGCCCATCATCCTTTGCACCGGTTTCAGCGAACTGATCAACCAGGAACAGGCTTACGCCATCGGCATCCAAGCCTACCTGAGCAAACCCATCTTGATCCGGGAATTGGCCCTGACCCTGCACCGTCTCCTGACCAAGGATAAGAACCTCAACCTGAGTCACTCAGATCAAAGCAGGATTATGCAGAGGTTTTATACTCCGATTATCTGGCAACCAAGTTCGTAACCTGACCAGCGCTTTAGCCCTGCAGCAAAAGGATGATTACATGTTAAAAAAAAAGCCATGTTCCCCGGAAAATATATTCAAGGCCGCCATGCGCTCAGAGAATTGCCATCGCTGGTCTCACGGTTCGGCAAACGGGGGCTGATTCTGGCCTCACCAAGCGCGCATAAAACCATCCTTTTCAACCGGAACATGGAATCAATAAAGGCCGCCTTGCCGGTTGAGCGATTCAATGGGGAATGCTGCGAAAAGGAATTGTCGCGACTGGCGACAGTCCTGCAAGAGAAACAAGTGGATGTTCTTGTGGGTATGGGCGGCGGCAAAGCCATCGACACCGCCAAGATTGCCGCCGACCGGGCAAACATTCCGATGCTGATTATCCCTACCATCACCTCAACCGACGCTCCCTGCAGCGGCTGTGCCGTATTGTATTCAGAGCATGGCATTTTCGAACGCGTCTATTATCAGAAGTCAAACCCGGCGGCCGTGCTGGTCGACATGGAAATTATCGCCCACGCCCCCGTCCGTTTTCTGGTGGCGGGTATGGGCGATGCGCTGGCGACCTGGTTCGAAGCCAAGTCCTGTGACCACACTCAATCCAGAAATGAGTGCGGTGGGCTGAGCACATTGGCGGGACTGAACCTGGCCCGGCTCTGCTACGATACCTTGCGCAACTATGGCACGCTTGCCAAAATTGCAGCCGAACGACAGATCATCACCCCGGCGCTTGAACATATTGTAGAAGCGAATATTCTGTTAAGTGGCATCGGCTTCGAAAGCGGTGGCCTGGCCAGCGCCCACTCGCTTCACAACGGCCTCACCGCCCTGAAAGAAACCCACGCCTATTACCATGGTGAGAAGGTGGCTTTTGGGGTTCTGACCGGCCTCCAAATTACCGCTGCCTCTCCGAAGGAAACGACCGCCGTGTTCTCATTTTGCGAAGCCGTGGGTCTGCCAACCACCCTCGCGGACATCGGTCTGCGAAACTGCGACCGCGACCGACTGATGGCCGTCGCGGAAAAGGCCTGCGCTCCCGACGAAGGCATTCATCACGAAGCCGGAAAAATCACGCCGGAAAAGGTACTTCATGCCATTCTGGCAGCTGACGCCATTGGCGAAAACCGTAAAAAATCCGCTCGAACCGCCGCGCCCTCAACATAGATGCGCCACGGCGTTTTCTTCCGAGACCGGGAATTTAGCCTGACCATCCACATGATTCCGGTGGACCGGTTTACCGGGATCGCGGGTCCCGTTTTTTACGGTCAGAAAAAGAAGCCTTTCCACCAAGCGCCCACAGAAATGACCGTTATGATACTTCGAATGTAGTCGCCAACCCAAGCCGCAGGCTCGTCCTTTCTGCAGTTTCACTTCATTATCTTCTGCTCTCCTGTCCCGGCCATGCGGGGCCAGATCAACCCGTTCCACACAAGCTCCGGCTTCCAAACAAAATGGCACGCGGATTGCATACCAAAAGCCCTGAGTCAGCCCAGGAGAATCAAACCGGCTGATTCTGCCTCATTCTTTTACCATTGGAGCGTCAATCCCATGACTATCAACAAACTTTTTGACAGTACCTGCCAGCTCCTGATCAACACAGCCGCGTTGCGTCAGAAAAAAGGCGAAGTCATCGCCGCCAACATCGCCAATCTGGAAACCCCCGGTTATCAGGCCCGCGATTTCAGGTTTGCCGACGCCCTGCGGCAGGCAACGGCTAACCCGACAAGCTCGCCATCCATGCTCACCACGCATGCCACTCACCTGGGCGGACGAAACTCACTTGGTGCAATTCGCGGAACATATACTCTCAAGCATAATCAGCTGGGCGGTTTCGACGGCAACACGGTCAACCTTGATCAGGAGATGGCCGACCAGGCCATCAACAGCGGGGCCTACAACCGAACCATGCAGATGCTAAAAAGCAAAATGGCGATTCTCAAAAACGCCATTATCGAAGGAGGTAAATAAGCATGGGTTTTGACGGTATGATGAAGATCAGCGCCGACGGCATGGCGGCCCAGCGTTACCGGCTCAATGTCATTTCCAGCAATCTCGCCAACCAAAACACCACCCGGACCCCGGAGGGCGGCCCTTACCGGCGACGGGACGTGGTTTTTCAAACCAGCCCGCCGGAGCCGAAAGACACCGACCCCAGGCAAGCTGCTGCAGCCCTCGACTCGCAACCGATGTCGGTCAAGGTGATCGACATCATTACCGATCCGGCGCCGCCGATACTCAAATATCAACCCGGACATCCGGATGCCGACGCCGACGGCTATGTCGCCTATCCCAATGTCAACACCTTTGAGGAAATGGTCAACATGCTTTCCGCTACCCGCAGCTACGAAGCCAACGCGACCATCATGAAAAGCGCCAAGGAAATGGCGGATAAAACCATTGATCTGCTAAAATAGGTTCATGCGAGCTTTAAGCCCACAAACCGTGGTTTCACCTGCGGGAAAAAGCTTCAACTTCGTTGCTGACCAGAGAAAGGCTACCCCATGAATATCACCAGAACCGATAACCCCTTCACATCGCCCTTACAGGAAATGCAGCGTCTGACAAGGGAGGCCGAAGGCCTCCCACCGGCTTCGGAGAAAAACGGTCAGCCCGGGTTCTCCGCGACCCTGAACCGAGCTCTGAACGAGGTCAACCGGCTGCAACAGCAAGCTGACACCAGGATTAACGACGTCAGCACCGGTCGTTCCCAAGACACCCTGGGCGCGGTAGTGGCCCTGCAGCAGGCCGATCTTTCCTTACAATTTCTGGCTCAGGTCCGCAACAAGGCTATCAAGGCCTATGAAGAAATCATTAAAATGCCGGTCTAATGCAGGAGCGCGTCCCGCCACTCGAAAGCGTTTCCTGCGGCCCGCATCTGAAGGCACTTCCGGTGGTCGCAAAGCGATAAGTTTATCAGAACATTTCAAGGTATTTAAACTCCGGCAAGGTTCACCCCGGGGCAGGACAACGGCCCGCGCCGACCATACGTCCGCGAGGTTTCACATCCGGACGAATATTTATCGATGGAAAATTTTGAGGATCAACCCATGAATTATTTCAAAGCGTTCATAGAGTGGTTTAAATCACGGAGCACCGGCCAGAAAATCGGTCTGCTCGGAGGCTCGGCGATTATCATCATCGGCCTGGTTACGGCCCTGTTGGTTTCCCTGACCACGATTTACACCCCTCTTTACTATAACCTCTCCCCGGAAAACGCGGCCGAGGTTGTCGATTACCTCAAACGCAACCGCATTCCTTACCGTCTGGCCGATGCCGGACGCACGATCAAGGTTTCCCGGAACGATGTCTATGAAGTACGCCTGGAGCTGGCCGGCAGTCAGGTCATGAGCGGCGGAGTCGGCTTTGAAATCTTCGACAAAAGCAATCTCGGGGTCACCGAATTTGTCCAGAACATCAATTTTCAACGCGCCCTGCAGGGAGAGCTCGCCCGAACGATCACGGAAATCAAACAGGTTGAATCGGCCCGAGTGCATCTGGTTCTGCCCAAGGAAAGGCTGTTCAGTGAAAACCAGCAAGACGCCACCTGCTCGGTCATCGTCAAACTTCATCCCGGGGCTCGTTTGAAAAACGAGCAGGTCGAAGGCATCATGTCGCTGGTGGCCGGCAGCGTGGCCGGTCTTGAACAAGGGAAGATCACGGTTCTGGACACCTATGGATCGGTGCTGTCCAAAGACCTGGGCCCGCGGCCCGGCCAGGATCAGCTGTCGGTCAACGAAATGAATTTTCGCAAGGAATACGAACACAGCCTGGAAGAACGTCTGCAATCCATGCTTGAACGGGTAGTCGGCAGACAAAAGGTGGTGGTCAGGGTGTCCGCCGACCTTGATTTCAACAAGGTTGAAAAAACTGAAGAAATTTTTGATCCGGACCAGGTCGCGATTCGCAGCGAGCACCGCCTCACGGAAAAACAACTTAGCCAGGACGGCGGCGAAGCCGGCGTTCCGGGAGTCAACAGCAATGTTCCGGGCCGGGATTTTGGGCAAAGCCCCGGCGCCGGCAAACACAGGAACCTTGACAAAGCCGATGAGATCCGCAACTATGAGATTTCCAAGCTGGTCAGTCGCACGATCATGCCGGTCGGAGCAGTAAAAAAAATCAGCGTCGCGGTCATGGTCGACGGCAAGTATGAGAACGGTGCCGACAAAGAGAAAAACTATGTTCCCAGAAGTGAGGCCGAGCTTCAGGTCTATACCAGCATGATCAAAAAAGCGATCGGCTTCAACCAAAAACGCGGTGATCAGGTCGAAGTCGCGAATCTTGCTTTCAATAATGAAAGTCTTCAGACCGAGGTCGAAGAACTCAAAAAAGCCAATCTCTACAGTATGATCTATCAGGGGCTTAAATATTTTGCCATCGCTCTGGCGACTCTTTTTTTCTACTTTAAAATCCTTAAACCGGCCTGGCACGGCGTCAGCGGCAGTTTCGGGTCTCGACCCGCCGGCACCATGACCGCCGGCAAAGGCCTGGGAAAACTGGCCGATGACATCTCTGAAAAGGTCGAGATTTCCCGCCATGAGACGGTCATGGACCAGGTTGCCGAGTTTGCGTCCAAGAGTCCTGAGGAGGTTGCCAAAGTTGTTAAACTGTGGTTAAAGGGACAGGCGGTATAGCACCGGCAAGAAAAACCCAGCAACCAAGACCGGAGCCTCCTGATAACCGCGCCGGCAACCTGACGAAAACCTGAAAAAGACATGGCACTAAACAAAAAAGAAGGCACGCTCAGCGGTCGGCAGAAAGCGGCGATCCTGATGCTCGGACTGGGCGAGGATGTCGCCGCCCGTGTTCTGCGGCATTGCAGCGAATTTGAGCTTCAGCAGCTGAGCCAGGAAATCACCCACCTCGGTGACATTCCCGGAGAAGTGACGGAAAACATCGCTCGGGAATTCGCCGAAACCGTCGGCCACAAAGTGATCTTTTCCGGCGGCCGGGACTACCTGCGTAATATCCTGATCAAGACCATGGGAACCGACAAGGCGGAAAGCTTCCTCGATAAAGTGCGTGATTCCCTGCGCCATAAACCTTTCGGCAACCTCGCTCATGTCGACGCCAAGGTTATCGCTTCTTTTATCCGGAATGAGCATCCGCAGACCATCGCCCTGATTATGGCTCACCTTGATCCGGAAAAGGCGGCCGAAATCATCACCCTGCTGCCGGAAGGCATTCAGGGCGATATCATGCTGCGCATCGCTTCCCTTGAAGCGGTCCCCCGGGAAATGATTGATGAAATCGAGACCGTCCTCGATGGCGAACTCAAAAATACCGGGGGCATGGCCAGCGAGGGACTGGGCGGGGTCCAGGCGGTCGCCGAGGTAATCAACAACCTCGACAAGAACTCGGAGGCATCAATCATGGCTGTCGTCGAGGAGCACAACCCCGAGCTGGCCGATGAGATTCGCAAACTGATGTTTACCTTTGACGACCTGATCCATGTCGACGACCGGGGCATTCAGGCGATTCTCAAGGAAATCAACAACGAAGACCTGCTGTTGGCCCTTAAATCGGCCATCGACGAGGTCAAGGAGAAGATTTTCCGGAACATGTCGCAACGCGCCGCCAGCATGATTCAGGACGACCTCGAAGCCCTGGGGCCGGTAAGACTCTCCGATATCGAAAAAGCTCAGCAGGGAATTGTTAAGGTTGCCCGCAAACTTGAGGATGAGGGTAAAATCATCATCGCCTCAAAAGGAGGAGGAGGTGATATCGTTGTCTAGTCATACTAAAGGCGGCTTGCCGCCCTCCTTTAAAACCACGACCTATTCCCGGCTTGAGGCCGGCAAACCTCAAACCGGTTCGGAGATCAAACCCCTTAACCTGCCCTGCCTGTCTCAGCATGGCGCCGGAAGCGGAAGAAGGGGAAAGCCTTCGCTTGCCGAAAAGCCTTTCAAAACAACGGCATATCCGCAGTTTGAGAAAGACTTCGCCGAAAACGGGAACCGGCTTGAGCAGGAAGCCCTCCTGCTGAAAAAACGGGAGATCATTGAAAGTTATCATCACCAGGCGGTTGCGGAAAAAAATGAGCTGCTGCGGTTGGCACGGGAAGAGTCCGACGCCATAATCGCCGCGGCCCAAACTGAGGCCCGCCTGACACAGGTTGAAATTCGCCGCCAGGCCCACGAAGAGGGGCTGGCGGCGGCGGACACGGAAATAAAAAAACGCCTGGCTGATTTTGATGACTTACTTCAGCGGATCAGCACCATTGAACAACAGTGCCGTCGGCAACATGAAGAAGCCATGGTTGGTCTGGCCATCGATTGCGCCCGCAAACTGGTTGGTCGCGAACTTTCCCTGGATGAAACTATCATTACCAGCTGCGTCGAAGAAGTTTTCAAGGAAAGCAGCGTCCAGGGCCGGGTAACCCTGTTCCTAAACCGCGAGGATTTCGCCTTGATCAATCAGGAAAAAGGGCGCCTGCTGGCTGCGGCTCCGCGCATTCACGAATTGAAAATCGAAATCGGCGAGGGTCTGGAAAAAGGAGGCTGCATTCTTGAATCACCGACCGGCCGCATTGATGCCAGCCTGCGCGGAAAGTTCGAAGAGCTCCAGCGTTTGCTGGGGCGCTAGGCTCAATCATGATGGACATCGCCGAGCTCCGCAAGCGCATCGAGAAAAAAAAACTTTTTCGCCATACCGGTCAGGTTTTGAGCCTGACCGGTATGGTGATTGAAGGCGACGGCCCTCCGGTTTCAATTGGCGATCTCTGCCGCATAGAAAACCCGCAAACAAAAACCAACATTCTCTGCGAAACCGTGGGCTTTCGGGATCAGCGCATTCTGTTGATGCCACTGGGCGATCTTCAGGGGGTGGCCCCGGGAAACCAGATTTTTTCCCTGCGCCGGCCGGCGACCATCGCGGTGGGTGAAGCCATGCTCGGCCGCGTCATCGACGCTCTCGGACACCCCCTGGATGACCTTGGCGAAATCAACTGCCCACAAAAAATCCCGCTTCACCGTGACCCGATCAACCCTTTCTTACGCCGCCGGATCACCACCCCGCTGGATCTCGGCATTCGCTCAATCAATGGTCTTCTGACCTGCGGCAAGGGACAACGCCTGGGGATCATGGCCGGTTCGGGTGTCGGCAAGAGCGTGCTCCTGGGAATGATGGCTCGTTACACCAGAGCCGATGTCAATGTCATTGCCCTGGTCGGCGAACGCGGACGCGAAGTGCGTGAATTCATCGAACGGGACCTCGGACCCGAGGGCCTTCAACGCAGCCTAGTGGTGGTCGCCACCTCGGACCAGGCACCGTTGATGCGTCTGCGCGGCGCTTTTCTGGCAACCGCCATCGCCGAATATTTTCGCGATCTCGGCCGCGACGTTCTCCTGATGATGGACTCTTTAACCCGTTTTGCCATGGCCCAGCGCGAAATCGGCCTAGCCGCCGGGGAACCGCCGACCAGTAAAGGTTACACTCCATCAGTTTTTTCCCTGCTCCCGAGGCTTCTGGAACGGGCCGGCCGTGATGCCGGCCCGGGCAGTATCACCGGCATTTATACGGTCCTCGTCGAGGGCGATGACCTGAGCGAACCCATAGCCGACGCCACCCGTTCAGTCCTGGACGGCCACATCGTTCTTTCCCGACGGCTGGCCGATCGCAATATCTTCCCCGCCATTGACCCTCTGAGCAGTAAAAGCCGGGTCATGATCGACATCGTCACCCGCGAGCAACAACATCAGGCCAGAGAGTTTCTTAATCTGATGGCCGCTTATCAGGAAGCGGAAGATCTGATAAACATCGGGGCTTACCTTAAAGGCAGTAACCCGCGCATCGACCGGGCCATTGCCCTGCGTGACCGGATCATCAGTTATCTGCGCCAGGAAACCGACCAGCCCGCCTCCCTGGCGGACAGCATCGCCCGTCTCGAAAAAATAATCAAGACCTGAAAGGATAAGCATCAATCGTCAAGTTGCCGATTGACAAAAGCGGCACCGATGCTCTAGTATGGCGACTCTTACCAAGACTACGGCAACGATATCTTTTTTATCATTCTTCAGGCGACAATCATGATAAAAGCAGCGCTGAAAGACCATCAGACAAACACTTTGGATCAAGGTAAGCAAACCAGATTGGGATTGATTCTGGTTGAAGAAGGATTTATCACCTTCAACCAATTGCAGGAAGCCTTGCGCATTCAAAAAGAACATCCGGAAAATGCGACAGACTATCGGCATCTGGGCCAGATCCTGATAGATAAGAAATATATTGACGCCGACCAACTGCAATATATCATAAAAAAACACGACAAGAAAACCAGGCTGGGAGATATCCTGCTGCGCAGCCGGGCGATCTCGAAAGAAGACCTGGAAAACGCGCTGAAAGAACAAAAAGACAGCGGCATGCGGCTGGGCGACATCCTACGGAAAAAAGCCCTGATCACCGAAGAAACCCTGCGCCAGGCAATCTGCACCCAGCTCAATATTCCCTATATAGACATCAGCCGGATAGTTCTGGACCAGAACCTTGCCAAGATAATCAATCGGGATTACGCTTTTCGCCATAAAATCATTCCCATTTCGTTCAGTAACGGCAGCGTCACTCTGGCCATGGACGATCCGACGGATACCAGTGTTGTGGCCGAGCTCGAGATGTTCACCCGCCTGAAAATCAACATCGTCACCTCTTCCCGCAGAAACATCGACGAAGCCTTCAATACCCTGTATGCAAGCACCCCCCAACGCGCCCGACTCGAATCCGGCAACAAGGAAACACTTGTGGACTTTTCAATCAGTTTGGATGAGGAAGACCATCGGACTATTCGCAAATCATTATATATCGAGGCCCAGGAAAGTAAACGAGCGGATTTTCTGGTCCAGCGCATCATCAGCTGGGCCATTAAGCAACATGCCTCTGATATTCACCTCGAGAATCTCGATCGAAAAATGATCGTCCGCTTTCGTATCGATGGTCTTCTGCAGGATTTAGGTCTGGAAAACCTGCAAAATGACATTGATCACTTCCAGCGAGAAATTGTCTCACGCATCAAGATCCTGGCCAAACTCGATATCGCCGAAAAGAGACTGCCCCAGGACGGCAGTTTTCGCACCAAGACTGAGCGCGACGGGAAAAAGGTCAATATCGATTTCAGGGTCTCAATCATCCCCTCATATTATGGAGAAAATGTCGTCATTCGCATCCTGGACTCCAGGCAAGCCCCTTCCACCATTGAAAAGATGGGCTTTTCCAGCGAACTCACCGGCAGACTGACCCGGCTTTTCAACAAGAACACCGGCATCATCCTGGTCACCGGGCCGACCGGTTCCGGCAAAAGCACCACCCTGCAATCCGGTTTATTGACCGCCTACCGTCCCGGCCTGAAGGTGCTGACCGCTGAAGATCCGATCGAATATGTTCATGAAAACTTCATGCAATGTGAAGTCAACGAAAAAATCGGTTTGACTTTTGCCAGCTATATTCGGGTTTTTCTACGCCACGATCCGGAAATCATCATGATCGGCGAAATCCGGGATGATGAAACCGCGGAGATGGCGATTCGGGCCGCCCAGACCGGACATCTGGTCTTAAGCACGCTGCACACCAACGACTCGGTCAGCGCGATCACCCGCCTGACGGGGCTCGGCATCGACCCCAATATGATTACATCTACTCTGATCGGGGTTATTTCTCAGCGCCTGGCCCGCAGAATCTGTCCGCATTGCAAGAAACCTTATACCCCATCCCCGGAGGCTCTCGGAGAGTTCTTCGTAACCGTGCCCGACGATATTAACTGGGTCAAAGGGGGGGGGTGCAAGGAATGCAACTATACTGGTTTCAATGGTCGCCTGCCGGTCGCCGAGCTCTGGGAGCCCAGCCAGCATGACATTCTCCTGATCAACAAGAAAGCGCCGCTCAACGAATTGCGTGAAAGTGCCGGAAAATCGACCGTTCCGATCATCAACGAAGCCATCATCAAACTCAGAGAGGGTGAAACAACGATCGAGGAACTGATTCGAATTCTGCCCTACTCTTTCATCGAAGAGTATCGACAGCACTCCCAGGAATTTCCAAATCGAAAATAAAACGAAAAACACCCTTACGATAAAGCCCGGAGATAACAATGTCCTATGAACTCAAGATAGAAACCGCCTTTGCCGCGGCCCACAATCTGCTTAACTACTGCGGTCAGTGCGAAAAACTGCATGGGCACAACTGGAAAATCGAAGTTTATGTCGGCGGCAACGAGCTCGATAAAAGCGGCATGCTGATTGATTTCAAAATTCTCAAGGATCACACCGAAGAGATTCTGAACCGCCTTGACCACAGCTACCTGAATGAACTGCCGATGTTCAAGGGGCGCAGCCCCTCTTCCGAGCTGATCGCCGAATACATTTTCACCGAGCTGAAAAGATCTCTGGGCCAACTTCCCGTCAAAGTCTGCAGGGTTATTGCCTGGGAGTCGGAAAAGGCCGCCGCCGCCTACTTCGAAGAATTGTAGGGGGCGCAATGGCTCCTATTCATGACACCCAGAAGATGCGTGACTTCCGCCAGATCGAGATCAACAAGGTGGGAGTAAAAGGGGTAAAGTACCCGATCACGGTTCTCGACAAAACCAACGGGGTTCAGCATACGATCGGCACCTTTAATATTTACGTCGGCCTGCCCCATCATTTCAAGGGCACGCACATGAGCCGTTTTGTCGAGGTTATCAACCAATACCACAAAAAAATCGGGATCAATGTTTTTCCGACAATTCTCGGCGACATCCGCGAACATCTTGAAGCCGAATTCGCTCACCTTGAAATCACTTTCGACTATTTCATCGACAAGGAAGCGCCGGTTTCGCGCGCCAGAAGCAAGATGGCTTATGAATGTTCTTTTATCGGCAGCCAAAGCGCCGATAAAATTGATTTCATGGTCAGGATCAATGTTCCGGTGACCAGTCTCTGCCCCTGTTCAAAGGCAATCAGTGAAAATGGGGCGCACAACCAGCGCAGCCTGGTTACCGTCAATTTCAGTTTTAAAAACTTTGTCTGGATTGAGGATATGATCAAGACCATTGAAAATGCCTCAAGCTGCGAAATCTATCCTCTACTTAAGCGCCCTGACGAAAAACATGTCACAGAAAAGGCCTATAACAATCCGATGTTCGTCGAAGACATGGTCCGTGATCTTTTCCAACGGCTGCAGGCCGACAAAAACATCACCTGGTTCACAATCGAGGCGGAGAATATGGAAAGCATTCACAATCACAGCGCTTACGCCTATGTCGAAAAATATCGTTGAGCCCACCCGATCTGATGACTAGCGAAAGGGAAAAGCATGTTTAAGGCGGTTTTGCTCTGGTTTATGGCCTACCTTCTGGGCTCAACCCCGGTCGGCGTGATCGTTGCCGGCTATTTCAGCCACTGCGATCCCCGAAAACTCGGCAGCGGCAATATCGGGGCAACCAATGTGGCCAGAACAGCCGGCAAAAAGGCCGGTCTGATCACTCTGGGCGGAGACTGTCTTAAAGGCCTGCTCGCGGTTTGGATCGCCCGGCTCTGCGGAGCCGGAGACGGGCTCGCGGCCCTGACCGGACTATCTGCCTTCCTGGGTCACCTATACCCGATCTTCCTTGATTTCAAAGGCGGCAAGGGCGTAGCCACGGCGCTGGGGGTGTTTCTCGCCTTAAATCCGGGAGCAACCGTCTGCGGCGTCCTGGTTTTTGCGGTCGTCACCGCCGCCTCACACTTTGTTTCCCTGGGTTCGATCTGCGCCGCCCTGATCATGCCGGTTCTGATTTGCCAATTCAAAGCAGGCTGGCAGATAGTTTTCACCTCAGTTTTAATTGCGGGGTTGATTGTCTATCGACATCGTGACAATCTGCTGCGCCTCTGTCGGGGAGAAGAGAACCGGCTTTATTAAAAAATATGCCCACCTAAAAACAAAACCGGCAAGCATTATCGTCTTTTTTCAAGTACACATCCGCAAAAAAAACGGCCACATCCCTCAGGATGTAGCCGCAATCATTCGACTATAACTCAAAGCGGCTTCGCAACCACTTATGTTATCGCGACGACCTCACTCCTCTAGTTACACACAATCTCAATCCTGAGGTAGCTTAGCCTCCGGCTTGAATTCTCCGGCTTCACGCTCAGTAAAAAACGCGAGGGCGACCTCGGGAAAAAGCGCATAGGAAAGAACATCCTCGATACTTCGGGCTCGAGAGCCCAACTCGGCGGTCAGTTTTTCCATCTCCGGTGGCAACAGATCCGCCGGCCGACAGGTTATCGGTGCTTCATTCTTTAACGCCTTTTTTTGCACTTCTTCATTGAAAGGCGCCACCGAGCGACCATACATGCCTTTCAGAACGTTCTTCGACTCTTTCGGAATCATCATATAACGTTTGCCGGTAATTACATTGAGGGTAGCCTGGGTGCCGACAATCTGGCTGCTCGGGGTAACCAGCGGCGGATAACCGAAATCCTTGCGCACTCGCGGAATTTCCTCCAGCACGTCTTTAAGTTTACCGATAGCCCCCTGATCACGCAACTGACTTTCCAAGTTCGACATCATGCCTCCGGGTACCTGGTAAATCAGAACATTGGTATCGACCCCGGTAAAACCGCTTTCATAGGCATTATATTTTTTGCGCACGTCCTTGATATAATCGGCAATTTCCGCCATCGCTTCCAGATCCAGACCAGTATCGTATTCCGTGCCCTGCAGAGAGGCCACCAAACTTTCGGTCGGCGGTTGCGAGGTCCCCGAAGCCAGGGCCGAAATCGCACAGTCGACAATATCTACTCCAGCCTCAATGGCTTTCAGGTAAGTCATCGGCGCCATTCCGCTGGTACAGTGACAATGCAGATGGATCGGAATATCGACCTCGCTTTTGATGGCTTTAACCAGAGCATAAGCATCATAGGGCGCCAATAAGCCGGCCATATCCTTAATACAGATTGTATCGGCTCCCATCCCGGCAAGTTCTTTAGCCATATTGACAAAATATTCATTATTGTGAACCGGACTGATGGTATAGCTGACGGCGGCTTCGGCAATCTTGCCGGCTTTTTTAACCGCATCCATCGCCGTTCTCATATTGCGGGGATCATTCAAGGCATCAAAGATACGAAAGACATCCATACCATTGGCGGCCGCCCGCTCAACAAAGGCCTCCAGAACATCATCGGCGTAATGCCGATAGCCCAGAATATTCTGCCCCCGCAAAAGCATCTGCAGACGGGTATTAGGCATGGCTTTGCGCAGAATTCTGAGCCGCTCCCAGGGGTCCTCCTTCAAAAATCTGAGGCAGGTATCAAAGGTCGCCCCCCCCCAGACCTCAAGAGACCAATAGCCGATCCGGTCAAGCTTTTCAGCGATCGGCAACATATCCTTGGTCCGCATTCGAGTTGCCAGCAAAGATTGATGTGCGTCCCGCAATACGGTGTCGGTAATATATAATTTACCCATAACTACTCCCTTTGCTTAGATTGTGGCAAGCCATGGCATATATCCTTGTGTACACTGTATACCGTACACAAGGATATAAAAAAAGCGTGACCCTGTCAACGAGTCACGCCTGCGCACCTTTTTTACTCAATAATCGCGATAACCGTATCTGATTCAACCGCATCACCAACCGCCACCTTAATCGCCTTCACGGTACCATCGACGGGCGAAACCACCGGCATTTCCATCTTCATGGCTTCGAGGATTACAACCTCATCGCCCTCGGCAACCTGATCACCAACACTGACTTCAATTTTGAAAATCTTACCCACCATCGGGGAAGTTACCTCTGCCATCGTCGTTCCTCCATTTAAAACCAAATTAAAAATTAATATAAATCCAGACAAAACCGATGACGCCGCAGAAAACAACCCCTCCGAACACGTAAAACCAGCTGCGTGCACCCCAAACAACGGGCCCCAGCAAGGGCGCGGAAGTGTTGCAGAACATTCAAGCAGGCGGGTTTTCGAAACCTTCAGAATCATTTTCCGACCGACAAGTGCAGTTGCTTAACACATCACCTTTCCTTTTGCAACAGTTTTTCGATCTTCAGTCTGACCTTGTCAACATCCTTGAAACGCAGGGAATGACGATAATACTCCACGGCTTCTCCCGGGCGCCCGAGAGCCGCGGCAACATCACCCAGGTGATCGAAAATAACCGGATCATCAGGCGCCTGATCCCGGGCTCTTTGCAAAAAGGTCAACGCCTTCTCATAATCTCCGCGAGCATAATAAAGCCATCCCATACTGTCAAGAATGTAGCCGCTATCCGGTTGCAGAGAAAGCGCTTTAACGAGCAATTTTTCCGCATCGTCCAGCTGAATCCCCTGTTCGACGTAGGTATAGCCGACAAAGTTCAAAACAACGGCGTCGTCCGGATTCTCCCGCAACAAAACCTGCATGACCGCGATACTATCAGCTACCCGCCCGAGATCATTGTAAACCACACCCAGGGCAAAACGGAGCTTATAATCATCCGGATATCGAGCCAGGCCCTCCTGCAAAACTAACAGCGCCCCTTGATTGTCATCCTGTTTGCGGCGCAGCGAAGAAAGCATCCGGTAAAGCCCGAGCTTTTCCGGATAAGACACAATCAACTCACGCAGAACCTTCTCGCAGGCAGAATAATCTCCCTGTTCCTCGTAAATAAACGCAGCGCGAATCCTGGCATCGTAAAAAAGCTCATCATGCTCCGGGATGGCAAGAAACAGAGACAGCGCTTCCGTTTTACGTTCCAGGGCCTCCAGACTGGAAGCCAGATAAAAGGTCACTCGATTCTGCTCGGAATACTGCTCATGCAACTCCTGCAGAATAGAAGCCGCTATCTCGTAGTCACCCTGCTGAAAATAAATCAGGGCGATCTTGATTTCGATACTAACCGGAACCTGTCCCAGACCACGCAGTCTGAGAAAAGTGGTCAGGGCTTCATCCAGCCGGCCTTCCCCGACCAGTAATTGGCCCAGCCTCTCCAGAACCTGTCGGTCGTCTCCGTCCAGCTCCAGCAGGCGACGATAAACTGTGACCGCATCCTCACGCCGTTCCGTAAACTCATAGATCGAGCCCAAGTGCAACCAAGCTTCCGCCATCTCCGGATCAATTTCCAAGGCCTCGTGAAAATAGCGTTCGGCCTCCTGATACAGTTTAAGCTCGGAATAAACCTTGCCCTGATAAAAAGGCCCTAAAGCATCTTCCGGACGATCCTCACGATATTTTTTTAAAACTTCCAGGGCTTTTTCGTAGTTCAAGGTTTCTACATAGAGCGCCACCAGAAAAAAAACGGTGTCCCCGTCACCAAAATCTTCGGCCAGCAGTTTTTCATACTGCGAGATTGCGGCCTCATGCCTGCCGGTCATTGAATAAATTCCGGCGAGCAGTCTTCGGGCGCGGGGGCTTTCCGGTTCCAGTTCCAGGGCGGCCGCGGCATGGACTTGCGCATCTTCCACCCTTCTTATACGAAGCAGTTGTTCCGCCAGCTCCAGCCGAAGATAGGCGGAGGCCGAGTCGACCTTGACCGCCTCCTGCAAACTCAGCAGCGCTCCCGCCCGGGACTCCTTGTCATCCTGATAACGCAACCAGTTATACACTGAAAAATAATAAGCCGCCTCGGGAGAAAAATCTACCTGCGCCGCCCCAGGCTCAGCCCTCGAAAAGACTTCCGGTTCAGGTTCACGGGCCCGGGCGAAGCTACAGCCACTCACGGAAGTAACACAAAAGATGACACCAAATAAAACCAGGAAAAAGAAAACCAGCCCGGCTTCTCTGGACACCGGGGCCTTCTTCAATGGAGCTGCCGGTTGCACAAAATTCATAAACTTATAACTTTCCGGTTTCGCCAGAAAATGTTCTCGGCCGGCGAGAGCTCAGGGCCTGGAACCTTTTTTAACCTTGAAGGAAGATATCTCGACATAACAATCACGAGCCGCCTCGGGATAATCATAAAAAGCGATCATAAACGGTAATTCGCCGGCTGGAGCCAGGGTGACATCGGCGCTTTCCAGCATCTGCAGCTTACTGCCGTCCAGCAGATCAAGCTCTTCTTCGGAAAAGCTGACGCCTCCGGCGCTGATCACGGAAACCAGCGCCTGACCGTTTCCGTCCAGCAGAACCCCTTTAATCTGCAGATCGGAAACCATCCGCGAAGAGGAGTTGGTCGCCTTGCCCCGTAAAATCACGAGCTTTCGTCCCGAAGGTAAAAGCAGCCGCTGGTTGCTGACCTCGACCAGCCGCAAATGCTTTTTCATATCTATCGAAAAGCGCTGCCACAAACCGTACCCAACCCACAAACCCAGGCTCATAACCACGAAACAGCCCAGGGCCAGGAAAAAAGCTCGCCGCGTAGCCGGTGATTTTCCCCTTTCGTCGGCCTGGTCCTGGTTTCCTCCGGAAGCTACGGCCGCCGCAACAGATTTTTCCCTCTCATCCTGTTGCACCCGATCGCTATCCTGAGAGCCCAGCATCTCGAGATCACCGTCAAGATCAATGCGAGTCGGCTGCCCCCCCGCCGACGGCAAGGAGCTGCCGTCGACCACCGCAGAATCAATGGCGTCGTCAAAGCTGTCGAACTCGACATCGTCAAGATTCAAATCATCAAGATCCAGGGAAAGTTCATCCAGCCCAGCTTCACCCCTCGCGGTTTTCTCGTCAGACCTTAAGCTCGCCGAGAAGCCGACTTCCGTTTCGGCCGGGATAACCTCATCCGCGCCAGCGCCCGTCTCCGAAAAGGTTTCGCCTCCGTAATAATCGTCGTCCAGTTCAAACGCTTCCAGAGGGCCATCAGAAACCGCCTTGCGCTGGGAAAACCCACTTTCTGTTTTCCCCAGGGCTTCAGGCTGGTTCTCGACGACCATGTCCGGCGCATCGTCGAGTGAAAAACTAGGCTCCACTTCGGCTGAATCCAGCGAAAACTCCCAGCCACAACGGGAACATCTGAGTCGAGACCCGGAATCTCCCCCAGGCATGGCTTCAGACAAATTATATTTAGTCCGGCAACGCGGGCAAGTCACAATCATCGGCTTCACCTGAAATCAAAAGATAAACCAATTGGCAAAAGAGCTCCTTGCCATGACACTTAAAACAGAAGACAGCTCTTTGCAAGCAAATATTTGCGCTTCGGTCTTCATCCCGAGGCCTGAAAAAGCGCCGGTAACGTGGAAAGAAAAGCCCGGCGACGAAAGTCTTCGACCCCGCTCTTGCCAACTTCCTCCACGACCAAACCGACACCACGGACAAAACGATCCGCCAGCTCTCGCCGACACTCCGGCAGCAGAGTCTGCAAACTTTGCACCGCGGAGCCCCCGACAACCATGATTTTCCCTTGCAGGTCATCGTTCCCGGCCCGAAGCAAGACCCCGATCGGACCGAGACTGTCCATATCCAGATAGATCATCAGGCTGCAGGCCGGGCTTGCCTCCGCCCCCGGCGACTGCCGCTCACGGCTCCAACGCAGCCAAAGATCAGCCTCGGTTCCCCAGCCCAGGAACGGCAGCAGTAAAAACAGACCCGGCTCGCGGCGCAGCCCGGGGTTATTGAGAAGTTGATTAAGCTCCACCAAATCGAGCAGTGAACGCAGAACACCAGCGATCTCCGTGACCAGGACGGCGCGCCTCGCCATGAAGGTCGAACCGCTTTCGGCCGGTTCCTGACGAAGATCCATCAATAAACGCAGCAACGACTCTTTCAGGTTTCGTGGATTTCGCAGGTCCTGCCGCATGAAGTTTCGCGGGTCCAGGGTCAGGAGCTGCGCCAGCTGCTGCTCATAAAAGAGACCCAGCTGTTCCAAAGGCAATCCGGCTCCGGAGCGAAGTCCGGCCAACAGGTCTCCGGCAGAAAAACGTCCCACCAGAGATGCCAGGGCTTTGCTCAGAGACGGCGACAGGAGTCCGGAGTCAGCCAGTAAAAACCGCTGCAGAGACAAAATCCGTTCGGAAAAAAAATTGGGTCGATTGACGACCTCACCCAGAAGCCGACGCCAGGCCTCCGGCACCGCTCCCGAGTCAGCGCCAAGCAGTCGAAACCTGATCAGAGGCTCCAGGCTCTCAAGGCGGGCGACAAAAAGCCCCTCACCCGCCGGCGGAACCGCGCCCTGAGCCACAACCTCGGCACCGGCGATCTCAATCAGAAATCTTTCCGGGCCCAGGGTCTCAAGAATGCGAACCGCAAAGTCTTCCCCCAGGTGGCTGGAAAGAGATTCTTTCAGACCTGCGGCCACCGCACCGGCGTTATCCTGAGGCGCGACCCGGAAAAGAGAGGTCGGATCGGACGGCGCTGCGCCAAAGACCTTAATCAAGTCTTTTACACCCCCGCGGATAACGGGACGCGAGATCGACGTAGAGATCCTTCCCATAATTCCAGAATTCACGGTGACGGCTGTCAACCCGTCCGATCTCCCGGGCCGGATTACCGGCGACAATGACTCCGGCCGGAATCTCTCGACCATGGGGCACCACTGCCCCTTCGGCCACGATACTCCATTCGCCGACCTTGACGTTGAAAGACAGGATTGCCCCGATACCGATCACGGCCGAATCGGCAATTTCCAGACAATGCAGTTTGGCTCCGTGTCCAACCGTTACCCGGTGCCCCAGAGACATGCACATTCCTGGGTTAATATGCAGAATGGCGCCCTCCTCAACAGCACTTTGCAGGCCGATCTCGATCGTCCCGTAATCACCACGAAGAATGGCGCCATGCCCAATGTAAACCGAGGCGGCCAGCCGCACATCACCAACCACAATCGCGGTGTCAGCAACATAGGCACCCGGAGCCAAGGTCGGCCGACGACCTTCAAATTCATAAATCGGCATTACTTATTTTCCCCTTATCTTTTCATGAAACAACCAAACTCACCCATTTCCACACCATCTCTGGTTCACGCGCTAATGCGCCCGTCATGCTTGCAGAAAAAACAGCAGGCGTCCCGGCCAAACCGGCAGGCTGAACATGAAAAGATTTCGCCTTTGGGTTTAGCCGCTTGACCGAAACGACCGAGTCAACTATGATAGAAATGTTCTTTAACAACCCCAGCCGCAGGCCACAGGATGATCACCATGGACAATATTTTCCCTCTCGTCAAGGAATGGCGCCGCCATCTGCATCGCCATCCGGAAATTTCCGGCCAGGAAAAAAAGAGCGCCCAATTCATCAGCCGGATCCTGAGCCACCATCACATCGAACACGAAACCGGCATTGGCGGCCACGGCCTGGTTGCCTGGATCAACCGTCAAAGCCCCGGGCCCGAACTCGCCTTTCGCGCCGATTTTGACGCCCTGCCATTATCCGACCACAAGGATAGCGACTATGCGTCGGTCAACCCCGGAGTCATGCATGCCTGCGCCCATGACGGCCATGCCGCGGTCCTGTTAGGCCTGGCCGTCACCCTGGACCAACACGCAACCAGCCTGCCCGGCCCGGTCCGCCTGATCTTTCAACCCGCCGAAGAAAACGGGCAAGGGGCGACGGCGATGCTGGAAGACGGTCTTTTTCAGAGCCCCCCACTGGCCATCTTCGGTTTCCACTTTTTCCCGGAAATGGAAACCGGCAGCGTCCGCCTGCACCGACAGCCATTTATGGCCGCAACCGAACA
Organism: Pseudomonadota bacterium; assembly: GCA_011049115.1. Classification (NCBI taxonomy): domain Bacteria; kingdom Pseudomonadati; phylum Pseudomonadota; species Pseudomonadota bacterium. The sequence goes on along the minus strand of DSCM01000006.1, from coordinate 3,121 downwards.
TTTCACGATTACGATCAAGGGCCGTTCCGCTCATGCCTGTATGCCGGAGAAATCGATCGACGCGATTCAGGTCGCAGCCCATCTGGTTCTGGCCCTGAACCACCTGACCAGCAAAAATATCGACCCGGTTGACCCGGCCCTGATCTCCATCGGCACAATCAGCGGCGGACAGGCCTCCAACATCATCGCCGACCGGGTAATCATGACCGGAACCATCCGCACCCTTTCTCAGACCCAGCATCAACGCCTGCACAACGCCCTGCAAAGAATCGTCCGTGAGTTACCGCAGGCCTTTGCCGCCGAGGCGGAAATCCTGATCAGCCAGGCCGCGCCGGCGCTGAGCAACGATCCCCGGCTCTGTGACCTGATGGTCGACATTCTCAGCCCCTGCCCCGCCATTACCCATGTTGAAGATAACGGCCAGCCCATGCTCGGAGGCGAAGACTTTGCCCGTTTTGCGGAGCTGGTCCCCGGCGGTTACCTTTTTTTCGGTTGCGGCAATCAGGCCCGGGGGTTGGTCCATCCGCTGCACAGTTCGCTTTTCGATCTAGATGAAAAGGCCCTGGAAATTGCCCTGCAAACCCTGTTTGCCATCGCGCTCAGCGGGCGGAAAGTGCAAACCGCGCTCAGGACAGATATTCGTCCAGGGCGCTGAGGGTGTGCAGATAGAGCAAAGGGTTCTGCGCAACCAGGCCGGCCATGCGTCCCAAGGCTCTTTCGGCCTGATCATGCAGGGTTTGCTCCCCGGTCAACGCGAAAAGACGCAACAGGTTCATAATCATGACCGCATTACTGCTTGGGAGCACCCCGTCATGCAGCTCGAGGTTGCGGGCGATCAGCTGTTCCGCCTCGCTCCCACTGTAAAAAAAACGCTCCCCTTCATCATCCCAGAAAAGTTCGTTGACCGTGGTCGTCAGAGACCGAGCCTGATGCCGAAAGGCCGGTCCGGCCCCGGCGGCGTCCAGTTCAAGCAGACCCGCGATCAAAAAAGCATAATCGTCTAAGAAAGCCGGAATCCCGGCGCTTCCTTCCGGCACCCAGCACCGCCACAGACGGTTTTCCGGGCGCCACAGATTTTTTTCCAGCGCGCCGAGCGCCGCCTGCGCCAACCGGCAATAACGGGATTCCTGAAAGACCACCGCCGCCCGGGCCAGGGCTGCGATCAGCAGGCCGTTCCAGGCGGTCAGAATCTTACCGTCAATTAACGGACTCGGTCTTTGGCCGCGCGCCGCCAAAAGCCGATCCCGCCAACCCAGCAAAAGCTGTTCCTCCAACTCCGGAGAGGCTGCGGCCGGGTTTTCTCCACGCCTTCGGTGCAGCACGCCGGCACCCTTGATTTCCGAAAAGTTCCCTGCCTTCGAAACCCCGTAAGCCCGGCAGAAAAGCTCTCCGTCGCCATCCCCGAGGATCTCGGCAATCTGAGCTTTAGTCCAGACATAAAAGGCCCCTTCCCGCCCCTCGCTGTCGGCATCCTGAGCCGCACGAAAGGCGCCATGTTCGCCTTGCAGCTCGCGCTCCAGATAGGCGACTATCGCGGCAACCACCTCGGAGTAGAACGGATTGGCGGAAATCCGGTAGGCCTCCGTATACAGCAGAATCATCCCGGCCTGGTCGTAAAGCATCTTTTCAAAATGAGGAATCTGCCATTTTTTATCGACCGCGTAGCGATGAAAGCCACCCCCCAGATGATCGAAAATGCCCCCGTCAGCCATTTTCACCAGGGTTTTCTCAACCATTCCCAGCGCCGTCTCGGCCCCGCTGCGCCGATGCCAGCGCAGCAGAAAAAGCAACTGGTGTGGGGTGGGGAATTTAGGCGCGCCCCCGAAGCCACCATTTTCATGATCAAAATTTTCCGCGAGCTGAAAGGCACCGTCCGCCAGCAGATCCACGCTCAGGACCTCGTCCAGGGGGCGCGGTTGCTCAAGCGAGCGCAGAATCCTGGCGATTTCCCGGCCGTTTTCAAGCAGCTCCTCGCGGTGCGTGCGCCAGCGCGGCCCCAGATAACTGAGGATTTCGATAAAGCCGGGAACATTAAGTGCATAACCGCCCTGTTTCGGGAAATAGGTTCCGGCAAAAAAGGGAAGCCCTTCGGGCGTGATAAAAACCGACAGCGGCCAGCCCCCGGAGCCGGTCAGAAACTGACAGGCCAACATATAAAGCTGATCGAGATCGGGGCGCTCCTCGCGATCGACCTTGACCGCGATAAAATACTGACGCAACAGAGCGGCCACCTCCTCGTCGGCAAAAGACTCATGCGCCATGACGTGGCACCAGTGACAGGAGGAATAACCGATCGACAAAAAAATCGGCTTATCTTCAAGGCGGGCCCGCTCCAGGGCCTTCGGCCCCCAGACATACCAGTCAATCGGCTGTTCGGCATGCTGTCTCAGATAGGCGCTGGTTTCAAACCGCAAATGGTTGGCCATGGAAAATCCCTTCTGCAAATAACCCCGGGTTTTAAATTTATTTTGCGGCTGGTCTTTGCCCGGACTAAAGCGCTGACCCCAGAAAAACATAAGGCACAAAGTCGGAACCGACCTTGTGCCCGGACCGACACGCCCCCGATTTCGGCTACGGCTCGGTTTCGCGAGCCACCAATCCCCGCATGACGCTGCCGGAAAGCCCGGGGCTGAAAGCGGCGGCTTCAGCGCACCGCCTTTTCCCTAACACATCACACCCCCTAAGACAACCAAATTTATCATGATTACTTTTCCGTCCGTTTTCGCTGCCGGCGCACATCCGGCGCCAACGAACAAAAGGGCTTGATAAATTTGAAGGAAGGCAGCCCGAGACTGCCGACCTGTGGAAGCATTCCCAGAAAAAAATCACGACTGCCGCCGTCTTGCAACTCAAGTTCTCCGCCATGGGCCAGCAGGAAACGGCAGGCCGGCAATTCCGCCATGCGGCGCAGGGTGTTTTGCATCAGCTCCGGGAAAAGGGTGGGAAAAGGCAATACGATGCGATCGCCGATACGAACCAGCAGGTCGCCGACATACAACAAACGTTCCGCTTCCTGATAAAAAACCATGTCGTAAAGGGTGTGACCCGGAGCGGCATAGGCCCGCCAGTCGGGAAAGCCGGGCAGCTCCTGACCATCATCAAGCAGAAAATCGGGCTGCAG
>DSCM01000005.1 GCA_011049115.1 Pseudomonadota bacterium | reverse complement strand
TGGCCAAGCAGAATGAGCCTGATGCACTGTTCTCCGAAATAATCGATATTCTGCATAAACGGCTTGATTATGACCGGATTCTGATCATGCTGGCCAACCCTGAAAAGACCAGGCTTATTTATCAGGCGGGATTCGGTTACATGGAGAACCAGGAAGGTATTTTGCAAAAACTGTCGTTTCATCTGGACAACCCGGAGTCCAAGGGAATCTTCTACATTTCTTTCCGGGACAAAAAACCGATTCTGCTCAATGACATCCAGGAAATCAAGGAGGACCTCTCCAAACGCAGCCTTGAATTTGCCCTGAAGATGGGGGTCAAGTCCCTGATCTGCTGCCCGATACTGTACGAGGATGAACCACTCGGCATTCTCGCCGTTGACAACATTGTCAGCAGGCGTCCCCTTATCCAGAGGGACATGAACCTGCTCATGGGCATTGCCCTGCAAATCGGCTCCCGCCTGAACAACATCAAGCTGGAAACCCATCTCCGCCAGATCCAGAAAATGGAAGCCGTCGGCAATCTTGCCGGCGGGGTTGCTCACGATTTCAACAACATCCTGACCACCATCCTGGGCTACAGCCAGATGATGTGCATGCAGCTGACTTCCGATGATCCGATTTTCAAAATGGCCGACAGCATCCATCAGGCCGGGCTGAAAGCCTCAAGCCTCACCCAGCAGCTGCTCACCTTCAGCCGCAAGCAGGTACTGGAAATGAAGGTGACGAACCTCAACATGATTGTCGAGGACATGTCCAGGATGCTTACCCGGCTGATCGGTGAAGACATCCAGATCAAAACGTATCTGTCTTCCAGGGTCGGCAATATCATGGCGGATGCCAGCCAGCTCGGCCAGATATTGATGAACCTCGTGGTCAACGCCCGCGACGCCATGCCCAACGGCGGCCGCCTGACCATCGAAACAGGAGATATTTTTATCGACCGGAAATATGCCTTGAAGAGAAAGTTCATCAAGCCGGGCCACTATTCCATGCTCACCGTTACCGATACCGGCGAGGGCATCATTCCGAAGCTCAGGGAAAAAATCTTCGAACCTTTTTTTACCACCAAGGAAGTGGGCAAGGGAACCGGCCTGGGACTGGCTACCGTGTACGGCATCGTCAAGCAGCATAACGGCTATATTCACGTCTACAGCGAGTTGAACCATGGGAGCTGCTTTAAAATTTATTTTCCCATTGTCGAGCAGGAGGTTGAACCCGGGGCGTTGCAGGAACATGTGGAGCCGTCGGAAGGCAGAGAAACAATTCTGGTCGTCGATGATGACGATTCGATCCGCACCATAATCAGCGACACCCTTCAGCCTCTCGGCTATACCACCCTGGAAGCCTCGTCAGCCGCGGAGGCGATTCAACTCAGCGAATCCTTTCCGGACAAAATCGACATGATCCTGAGCGATGTGATTATGCCCGGCATGAACGGTCCCCAGCTTGTCGACGTGATCAAGCAACAGCGTCCGGACATCCGGATAATACTGATGTCGGGCTATACGGACAACGCCATCGCCCATAATCAGATGGCGGAAAAGAACTACACCCTGCTGAACAAGCCCATACTTCCCATCGCCCTGGCAGGCAGGATACGAAAAATTTTCGATACCACGCA
>DSCM01000004.1 GCA_011049115.1 Pseudomonadota bacterium | reverse complement strand
TCTTTTTCCGGGGTTGTTTCCCTTGGCAAAAAACCTGGGGCTGTGCGAAAAAACCGCCTGCTTTTTAGCACAGTTCGGGCGCGAAGAAAACAGATATCGGCGGCGGGGTGGTTTTCAGTCTGGCCGACGAGCCGCTGTATCGCAATCTGGATCGCTATAAACGGGCCCTGGCCGATGTCAACCGGGTTCTGGAGCGGGCCGGACAGACCCGGGGACTTACTCTTTCCCTGGCCAATTATCAGGCTCGCGAGCTGAGCCCGCTGCGCAGCGCCGATCTAAAGCAGGCCGCAGAAAATTTCTCCGCCAATATCTATTATCCTTTTTTCAAGCTCAGGCTGGCCGCTCTGGTCGAGGAAAATCAGGCTCCCGTGATTGGTTTCTCGCTTAATTTCTTAAGCCAGGCTTTGCCGGTGTTCGCCATGATCGGCTTTTGCCGGCAGCGATGGCCCGAGCTGCCCCTGGTGGTCGGCGGGGGCCTGATCACTTCCTGGGCCAGCCGGCCCGGCTGGCGCAATCCTTTTTCCGGCCTGATCGATCATCTGATTGCGGGGCCGGGAGAAGAACCCCTGCTCGCCCTGCTGCGGCCGGCCTCACGGACCGCGTTTTCGCAAGCGGAGAAGGTTTCGCCGGTCAAAGCTGGTGCCGCCGCTTTTTTGCCGGCCGGGCCGGGGACGAAAGTCTGGGCCCGGCCCGATTATGATGATTTCTCGGCGTTGCCCTATCTGGCCTGCGGTCGGATTCTGCCCTATGCCGCCTCTTCCGGCTGCTACTGGAACCGCTGCTCCTTCTGCCCGGAAAAAGCCGAGGGCCATCCTTATTGTCCCCGGCCTTCGGCAGCGGTGTTGGGGGATCTGGCGGCTTTCGCGCGGGACGGCTCTTTTGCCCTGCTGCATTTGCTTGATAATGCCTTGAGTCCGGCCCGGTTGCGCGCCCTGATTCGGGAGCCGCCGGGACTGCCCTGGTATGGTTTTGCCCGGGTTGACGCGGAGTTGAGCGAGCCCGATTTTTGTCACGGCTTGCGGCGGGCGGGTTGCGTCATGCTGAAACTGGGCGTTGAATCGGGGGATGACGGGGTTTTACAGACGATGGGCAAGGGGATCGGTGTTGAGCGGATTGCCAGGGTTCTGCGCAATCTCGGGCAGGCCGGAATCGCAACTTATGTTTATCTGTTGTTCGGTACGCCCGGCGAAAATTCAGCGGCGGCCCGCAAGACGCTGGAGTTTACGGTACGGCACGCACCTTGGATCAGCTTTCTTAATCTGGCGATTTTCAATCTGCCCCTGTACAGTCGTGAAAGCCTTGCCCTGGAGGTGCGGGATTTCTACGCCGGCGATCTTTCTCTGTACGGTGATTTCGTTCATCCGCTGGGCTGGGGGCGTCAGGCCGTGCGCGCTTTCCTGGACGGTGAGTTCAGACGCCATCCGGCGATCGCGCCGATTCTGCGGCGCGACCCGCCTTTTTTCAGCTCAAATCACGCGCCCTTTTTCACCCCGGCGCTGAGGTTCTGAAAAAATTCTGATGCTTGATCATAAAAAGCTGGCGGTAATTCATATCGTTAAGCGGGAACTGGGGCTGGCCGAGGAGGAGTATCGCGCTTTTCTGGAAGAACACTGTGGGGTGACTTCGGCTCGGGAGCTGGACGAAGCCGGCTTTCGCCGCCTGATGCATGCCTTTACCCGCAGTCGCCACTATCGACTCAATGACGAAGGCCTGACCCTGCGGCAGAAGCTCTACATTCTGCATCTGGTTGCGAAACTGGGTTGGAGCGACGCTCACTGGCGGAACTTTCAAAAGGAAGTATTACCATCGCGCCGAGCTTACCGCCTGCAGTAAACCAGAGGCCGGCCGCTTGATCGAGTCGCTCAAGAAAATCAAGGCGCATCAAACACCAGGCTAACGGCAAATCCGGTGTTGCGCGCGGCCCGTTCCACTGGGCAAGGTTCAGGCGCGGGCGACCAGACGGGCGCAAATGGCATCGCCCATGGTCTCGGTATCGACCGCCGGGTGATGGTCGCCGGCCAGATCGCGGGTCAGAATTCCGTCGGCCAGGGTGTCGGTCACAGCCTGGTCAATGGCGGCGGCGGCCTGGGGCAGGGAAAAACTGTGGCGCAGCATCATGGCCGCCGAGAGAATCTGGGCGATCGGATTGGCGATGCCCCGACCCGCGATATCCGGGGCCGAGCCGCCGGCCGGTTCGTAGAGGCCGAAGTTATGCTGGTTCAGGCTGGCCGAGGCGAGTAGCCCCATGGAGCCGGTCAGCATAGCGACCTCGTCGGAGATGATGTCGCCGAACATGTTGCCGCAGAGCATGACGTCAAACTGATGGGGGTCACGAATCAGCTGCATGGCGGCGTTGTCGATATAGAGATGATTGAGGGTGATCTCGGGGTAGGCCGCGGCGACCTCGTTGACGACTTCCCGCCATAAAACCATGGTCGTCAGAACGTTGGCCTTGTCGATGGAGGTGACCTTGCCGCGTCTTTGCCGGGCCGCGGCGAAGGCGAGATGGGCGATACGCTCGATTTCCCTCCGGCTGTAGACCATGGTGTCAAAGGCTTTTTCTTCCCGACCGTGGCCTTCCCGGCCTTTGGGTCGGCCGAAATAGATCCCCCCGGTCAGCTCGCGGACACAGAGAATGTCAAAGCCGTTTTTGACGATTTCCGGTTTTAAGGGACAGGCATCGGTCAGTGAAGGGTAGACTCGGGCCGGGCGAAAATTGCAGAACAGGTCGAAATGTTTGCGCAAGGGGAGCAGCGCGGCCCGTTCCGGCTGGGTTTCCGGCGGCAGATGTTCCCACTGCGGACCGCCGACCGAGCCGAAGAGAATGGCGTCGCTTTCCTCGCAGAGTTGCAGGGTCGCCGCCGGCAGAGCCGTGCCCTGGCTGTCGATGGCGCAACCGCCGACCTCGGCGAAGCCGTAGTCCAGCGCAAAAGAGAAGCTTGCCTGCGCCGCCCGCAGAACCTTCAGGGCCTGACGCATGATCTCCGGGCCGATGCCGTCTCCGGCCAGAACCGCGACTTTAAGCATTGAGATGCCTCTTTAAAATCCCTCATAAGTCCTTTGCGGTTTCAAAAAACAAGTCAATGAACTGATGCGGGTACTGGTTTACGGGCCGTAGAGGCCGCTTGGGTTTGTGCGGGGGGCTTATCCCCGCCTTAGCTCACAACAGCTTATGTTGTTGTGAGCTATAGAGATTATCTGCAAGCCGAAAGCCGGGCCTGGCTTTCGGGGACAATTGGTTTCGCGGTTTGCCGTCCGGCGCATTAACATAGGCGAATCGCGAACTGAGGACAGTAGCCCACGCAATACCCGCAGCGCAGACAGCGCGCCGGGTTGATTTGCGGTTTCCCTTCCGGATCCGGTCTGGCAATCGCGAGATTGGGACAGGCCTTGATGCAGCTGCCGCAGTTACGGCAGAGAAAATTCACGATGCAAAAGGCTTTTTCCGCCACCGTCGGCGGCGGCAGGTCGACCCGGGCTGTCGCCGCGGCCTGAAAATAGGCGAGGTTGTAATCGACTTCGGCCGGGCTGATCATGCCTAGCGCCACCGGTGTCGGAAATTTTTCCCGGACAAAGCTTAACGCGGTATGGTATTCCCGGACCAGACAGCCGCCGCCCAGGGCTTTCATCAGGTAAACGCCCTGGTTGCGCGCCAGGCAGAGTCTGATGGCCGTCTCCATCTCGGCGATTGTGCCGTAGAGAATGCCGGCGCCGCTTTTGTTGATCAGCGGAAAGACGATATCAACCTCGGCTACGGTCGCCGCTCGGCGAACCGTCGGTACCGAATGGGTGCTGACGCCGATGGCCCGGACCAGGCCTTCCCGTTTGCAGTCCTGCAGGGCCTGCCAGGCGGCGGCGCGCTCGGTGAAAACGTCCACCTCTTCCGGGACCCGGGCGGCGTGCAGATGAAAGATATCGATATCATCGATTTCCAGGGCCCGCAGGCTCTCCTCCACCGCAGCCCGCATGCCTTCATAGTCCGGAGCCATGGACTTGCTCGCCAGCACGGGGCGGATTCGCGTTGCCCGCAGGGCCCGGCGGATCGGTTCGTAGGTGCCGTAAAGCTGGGCCGTGTCGATGAAATTGATCCCGCCTTTCAGAGCCCGCGCGATGATCGCCGCGCCCGTCTCCAGGGTCAGGTTTTTTTGCAGCGGGCCCATCGGCAGGGCGCCGAAACAGAGTTCGGAAACCTCGAGGTTGCTCTTGCCGAGAACCATTTTTTGCATGATCGAAAAGCTTTCTCCAGGAACCAGGCCGTCGCAGATAAAAAACTGACGGGCAAAACGTTTCCCGCGGCTTACAGGCATTGAGGGTTGGACGTTCCCTGCGCGAGTCGGCCGGCGCCGCCCAGGTCGACAATGATGCCGTCGTCGCCGGTGTCGTCCCCGAGCTGGTTGTCGACGCTGTCCTTGACCGTGTCGACAACAAAGGTTGCCGCCGCGGCCGGCGCAACCAGGAAAAACGCACAGATGACAGTCAACAGCGAAGTCTTTAGTAAGGTTTTTATGATCATTTCCTTATGGAGGTCTGGGGGTTGTGGTCGGCGTCAGGCCGACCGCGGCGGCAAAGTCATTCTTGTAGTCGCACCTGTATACGATTAGAAAGTTCTTAAAGTCAAGCTGAAATCTGCGCGGTTTGCGCTGGGTCACCGGGAAATGAATTTTTTTATGGGCGTTTTAAAAGTTGATTCCAGAGCAGCCCCTGAAAACCGAAACGCCGCATGATTTTAAGGCGGACCAGGGCTTCTTCCGGGGGGAAGAGGCGCTCGCGCCGGCCCTTGCAGGCGGCGCTGATAGCCTCGTTCATGGTGGTCGGGTCGATCAGCGGCGAGAAGTAATAATAGGGGCGCAGCAGCTTGGTTTCCGGGGTGAGGCGGCCTTCCTGCAGGACTCGTTGGTGCAGTTTTGTGTCCGGCAACAGGCGCAGGCCGGAAAAGATGAACAGCACGCCGCCCTGAAGCCGGTCAAGCCGGGCCAGACCTTGGCGCAGGGTCGCGGGACTTTCGTCGGGGCCGCCGAAGACGAGGTAATGGGCGACCGGCAGTTGCAGTTGGCGGCAGGCCTGGTGGGTGGCCTGAATATCGGCGAAGGTAAAGCCCTTGCCGAGCCCTTGCAGGGTGGTGGCCGTCAGCGCGTCGCTGCCGAGTTCCAGCGCGAAAAGACCGGCCCGCCGCAGCAGTTGCAGATCCCGCAACGGCAGGCCGGCGGGGCGAAAGAAGGCGCTCCAGCTGATTTTCAGGGAACGGCTGAGAATCTCCTCGGCGATGGCGAGGTGATGGCGGCCGCCGTCGTTGAAAACCGAATCGACAAAGAACAGGGAGCTGACGCCATGCTCTTGTTGCAGGCGGACGATATCATCGACCACGGCGGCCGCCGGCCGGCGTCGAAAATTGCGGCCTTCAAGGGCGGGATAGGTGCAGTAGGTGCAGTGATGCGGACAGCCGCGCTTGCTTTGCAGATTGGCGAGATTGCTGCCTGATTTATAAAAGGTAAGGATTTCCGCATGAAAGCGGGGGCTTGAGAACTGTTCGCCGGACAGCGGCGCCTTTCCCCTGAGCAGGGGCGGCGGGTTCTCGCCGGCCGCCAGCGCGGCGATCAGTCGGGGCAGGGCTTCTTCGCCTTCGCCGACAATGCCGTAATCAGCCCCAAGATAAGCCAGAATGTCTTCCGGCATCAGGGAAAAGGCCGGGCCGCCGAGAATCAGAGGAACCGGACTGAGCTCGCGCAGGATCGCCAGGGTTTGCCGGGCGCTTTCCAGGTACCAGCCGGCGGCGCCGCTGAAGGAGTCGGTATTGTCGATGTTGCGCAGCGAAAGGCAGATGAAATCGGGCCTGAATTCGGCGATGATTGTTAAAAGCAGTGCCGCTTCCGCGTCTTCCCGGCCGTCTCGGCGGGCCGCGTCGGTCGCGGTCAGCAGATCCCATTGGGCCACCTCGTGGCCGGCCTGGGTCAGGGCGCCGGCCACGACCGCCATGCCCAGGGGATAAACCGGATACGGGGTGGTCGCCCGGTTGTTCGAGATCAGCAGCACCCGGCTCATGGGTTTTGTCCTTGTGTTTTCTTGAAGCGCCGGGGTTTTTTCGGATCGTAACGCTGGTAGGTGCCGTCCGCCATTTCCTGAGCGATGACCTTTTTAAAGAGGGCACCCATCTTGAGCTGGTAGCCGCCGTCGGCGTAGAAGCTGTCCCAGGCATAATGAAAGAGCTTCAGAAGTTTTTCCGGGCTCAGGCGGCGCGGTTGAAAAACGACCTGGTCGGTGGTGTAAGCAAGCCAGTTGTTGTGCAGAATGCGTTGCTCCTTTTCCAGTTGGGCGCGCAGCGGGGTATGGGGGAACGGCGTCAGAATGGTGAATTCGGCGATGTCCAGCTGAATCCCCATGAGGAAATCGACCAGCCTGCGAATATAAGTTTCATCCTGGTCATCCGTGCCCAGGAGAATGGTGCCCTCAACCCCGATGCCGTGCTCCTGCAGATGTTTGATTCTCTTTTCGATTACCGGGGAAGTGTCGGTGATCGCCTGATAGACATACCAGCAACCGGCGGCGGCCGCCAGACGGACGACCTCTTCATCATCGAGCAGGGGATGGGAGACCCATTTCTTTTTCAGCGGAATCATGGCCGTAAAGAGCTCGATCAGCCAGTCGCGGTCCTGGGCCAGGGAGTTGTCAACGATGAACAGGCGGTTGTTGGGAATGGCTTCCATCTCGGCGATGACCTTGGCGATCGGCCGGGGCCGGAACTGCCGACCGCCAAGGTAGGCGGTGCTGCAGGGGAAACAGTTGAATTTGCAGCCCCGGGAAGCATGCACCAGATCCAGCATCTGAACGCCGCGATAATTATAGAGGTCGCGCTTTAAAATCTCTCGGCGGGCCGGGCCGACCAGTTCGATATCGGGATGGTTGTGAAGATAGTTGTAGAGGGGGCGCAGCCTTCCCTTCCGGCTTGCAGATCGTCCAGTACCTGCGCGAAACGGCCCTCGGCTTCGCCGAGGAAAACGCTGTCGGCGTGTTCGGCGACCTCGTCGGCATGGAGCATGGTCGCGATGCCCCCGAACAACACGGGAATCTTGCGGGCGCGAAAGTGATCGGCCAGGGCGAAAGCCCGAGGCAGCTGACAGGTTAGCATCACCGAAAAGGCGACCAGGTCCGGGCTTTCATTCAGGTCAACCGTTTCCAGGTTGTCGTCGGTAAATTGCAGGTCGACCTCGGGGGGAACCGTGGCGGCAAACACCACCGGCCCATGCGGAGGCAGGTGGAATTCGGTCTGTTGTTTAAGTTTCGGCCAGGCCGGGTAGATCAGTCTCATTTTCATCAGGTCTGTCCTCTTTCTTGGTTTTCATTGCCGGTGAGTCGGCGGCTCAGGGTGAAGATATCCGGGCAGGGGCGTCCGCGCCAGAACAGGCCGGGCATTTTTTTGCCGAGGCTCAGGACGTCCCGGCTTTTGTCGGCGGATTGCCGGTATTTTTCGAGAACGACAAAGAGCGCCCCGGAATAAAAGTCGGCGTGGTTTTCGGCGGCCGAAAAAAGATTGCAGACGCCGGCGATGACGATTTCCTCATCGCCTTCGGCAAGCTGCTCCAGGGCCAGTTCCAGGGCCTGACCGCCGCCCGGTCGTGCTTCGATCAGAGCCAGGCCGCTGCCGTTCAGGGCAAAGCGCAGGGCGGCTTCGCCGAGAAAACTGGTGGGCAGGGTATAGACGAAAAGTCCGGGGCTGGCCAGTTGGGGATGTTCAAGCAGGCTTTCATGAAAAGCGTGATCGGTTGCGGCGCTACCGCTGGTGGTGGCGCAGATCAGGCCGTAATCGCGGGGCGATGCGGAGGTTGCGGCTTTTTCCGGCAGGTGTCCGGCGTCGGCCAGGGCCAGGGCCAGGGCGCTCAGGCCGATGCGGGAAAAAAGATCGAGGCGGCCGAAGCGGGAGCCGCCCTCCAGCTCTTTGATCAGGGCGCTTTCCGGTTGGGGCAGGCCGGGGCCCCACTCGGGGACGGCTCCCTTCCGGCCGCAACCGGCGCCGGCGGCCGTGGTCCAGCCGATACCGGTGATGCAGGCTTTGTTTAAGGTTGGCATGACCAGCGTCTTTCCTCGACCTTTTCCAGGATCAGGGCGGCGTTGACGCCCCCGAATCCGGAGTTGCAGAGCAGCAGGCGCGGCCCGGAAAACTCCTGCGGCGCGGAGCTGAGGCGAACCGCAGCCCGCGGCGCGCATTTCTCCAGGCCCGTGGTCGGGGGCAGAAGGCCGTGGCGCAGGCAGTCCAGGGCGATGACGGTTTCCAGGGCTCCGGCCGCGCCCAGGGTGTGCCCCAGCGCCCCCTTGACCGAATGACAGGGGCGGCGGCGCCGGAAGATTTCGCCGAAGGCGTGAAGTTCCATGTCGTCGTTGTGAATGGTGCCGGTGCCGTGCGCGTTGATCGCGGCGAGGTCTTCGGGATCAAGTTCCGCTCGTCGCAGAGCCCGGCGGCAGGCCTTGATCAGTCCCCGGCCGTCGCGGGCGGGGGCGGTCAGATGGACGGCGTCGTTGGCCGCGCCCCAGCCGCGAATGCGGGCCAGCGGGCGGAAGCCTTCCCTTCGGGCCCGGGAGGAGTTCATCAGCAGCAGGGCCGCGGCCCCCTCGCCCAGGATCAGGCCGTTACGAGCTTGATCAAAAGGGCGGCAGCAATCAGGGGTCAAAGCTTTGAGCGAGGCAAAACCGGCAAAGACAAATTCGCTGAGAAGCTCGGCGGCCCAGACCAGAATGCAGCTCTCCCGTTGCGTGGCGATACGGCCGGCGGCCAGGGCCAGAGCCAGGGTGGAAGAGGCGCAGGCGGCGTTGATGGTGAGCCCGGCATCCTCGAGGCCGCAATGCCGGGCAACGAGGCGGGCGGCATTGCGGGCGGCGGGAAGTTCGTCTGCGGCCGACAGCGTCAGGTCGCCGGCAAAATCAGGGTCCGGGTTGGGGGCGGTCGCCGCGACCGGCGGCGTCGGGCGCAGGTTTTGTCGCTAGATTTTTTCCTGCCGGTCGATGGCGCCTTTCAGGGTCGCGCCGATCAGGGTGCAGCCTTGGGGCAGGGGGCGCGGCAAGCCGTGTAGAAGTTCGCTCAACAGGCTTGGAAAACGACTGTCGGAGTCGGGTTCGGGTTTCAGCCCTTTGATTTCGGCCGCGCTTTTGCAGTAGTAGGGGGCGGTGGAAAAGCGTTCCACCGGGGTAATGCCGGTTTCTCCGGCCAGCAGGCGGGCCCAGATTTCCGTCCGGCTGCGGCCCAGGGCCGCGACGGCTTCGGCCGCGACAATCCAGACTTCAGACATGAGCGGACCGTTCCCTTCCCCGGTTGCGCCAGTTTTCCAGGAAGGCCAGATAAAAGGGCGGCGGTGTCATTAAGACCGAATTCTGCCGGGAGTCAAGCATCATCTGCACGCTGTGGCCGCTGGTGCTCAGCTCGTGGCGGGCATTAAAGATCCGGTAGCTGAAATTAAGCCGGGCGGCCGCGGACCAGTGCAGGGTGCCGGTGATCGTGATTTCTTCTTGAAATCTGAGGGGCAGATGGTAATCCAGCTGCAAGCGGCGGATCGGCGCGACCACTCCCTGTTTGAAAAAATCGAGGTAGCCGATGCCGAAATGATCGCCCAGGGCTTCTCTGACATCCTCCAGATAGCTGGGAAAGCGGCCATGCCAGACAATGCCGAGGGCATCGACTTCTTCGAAACGAACCCGGCGCTGAACGCTGAAGTGCAGCGGCGCGGGGTCCTGTGGGGAGCTTTTGAAAGGTGTCCTTATCATGCCGGGCGCAGATGCAGGGTCATCGTCGTCGTCTTCAGACCCGCGACGGTGATGGTGAGCAGGGCCTGAATCAGGGTTTCGTCATGGGCCTCGGGCGGTCGGGTCAGACGGCAAGTGACCAGAAGTTTTTGCCGAGGTCGAATCCGGCGCATGAATTTCGCCTTGTCGAGCGTGGCCAGACTCAGTTTTCGCTGACAGAGCTTCTCGCTGAGCATGATTCCCAGTTCCACCTGCAGCATCGCCGGCAGGATCGAATACTCGGGAAAATGTCCGTCGAAACCGATGCATTCCGGGGCGAAAACAAATTCCCGGCTTCCCTGGGTGGAACCGCTGCTAACCATGGCGCCCAGGGCGGCGGCGGCCGGACGATAATCGTTGTAGTTGATGGTCCAGGCTGGAGCTTTCGCCGCGGAGCGCAGCTGTCGCAGCCGGGCCGGATGGCCGCGGACCTCGGCGACCGGAGCGGGTTTCGTTCCGGTCGCCTGGGGCTGCCGTCGGGGTAAAAGAAAGATCAGGCGCACGGTCTCGGCGACCGCGGCGGTAAAAAAGCGTTCCCGCTGGTCCGTTTGCCTGGATTCATGGTCAAAGGCTCCGGAGCTGAAGCCCTGTTCGTCGATGATCAGGTTCAGCATGGTCAGTCCCAGACTGTTGCAGACAATCAGATGGGCCCGGCCCCGGTCGAGGTCAAGCTCCATGAAACCCCGCAGGTTTTCCCGGTGGCGGCTGTAGTCGATTTCCGCCAGGTGTTGCAGCTGATATCTGCCCCGCTCCTGCAGCCAACCCTCAAGCGGCCGGAGCGGGCCCGGTTCAGACGATGGCACCGGGGTGAACACGCAGCCCAGCAGGAACAACAGGATGAAACCGGTAACCAGGCCGCAGGCTCGGGTCCCCGGTTTAAAGCCGGACATGACGACTCATGACCGTTTGATCACCAGGGTTCTGTCGTCGGCCCCGGGCTCGGATTTATCGTTTAAGGTCAACGCCTGGGAAAAACTCAGGACGCGGCCGTCCCGGGTCATGACCCGGTCCTGGCCGATCAGGATCAGGCCGGTCCTTTCGACGACGTCCTTGCGGTATTGGTATTCGAATTCAAGGGTTTTTTTGCGCAGGTTGTAACTCATGCACATCCAGAT
>DSCM01000003.1 GCA_011049115.1 Pseudomonadota bacterium | reverse complement strand
TCGCCGGCCGGTGTCGTTTTTTTCTTTGACCTTTTCCGACACAGACGTTAGAAAGGCAGGTCTCCGTTGAACTTTAATTTTCACGTGGTTGTGGTCCTGCTGAGCTTGGGTGTTTATGGTAAATGTTTTGCGCCGTCTTTATCGTCTTCCTTATCTGCTGCTGCCGCTGGCGGTTTTTTTCTGGTCGCTCAATAGCATTGTCGGTCGCTATATGCGCCTGGAAGTGCCGCCGGTCGCCCTGTCTTTCTGGCGCTGGGCCGGGGCCTCGAGCCTGATTCTCCCTTTCTCCTGGAGATACCTGCAGAAGGACTGGTCGGTGATCAGGAAACACCTGCCGTTGCTGTTGTTGCTCGCGCTGACCGGGGTGGCGATGTTCAATACCCTGCTGTACAGCGGCCTGCAGACCACGATCGCTCTCAACGCTTTTCTTATTCAGTCGACGATGCCGGTCCTGATCATGCTGTTTTCCTTTTTGTTCTTTCGTGACCGGATCAATTATCTGCAAGGGCTCGGGGTCGCGTTTTCTCTGGCTGGGGTGGTGATGGTTATTGCTCGCGGCGATCTTGAGTTGCTGTTTTCCCTGTCCCTGAACCGGGGGGATGTTCTGATCTTTATCGCGTCTATCGGTTACGCCTTTTATTCGGTGATGCTGCGGTGGCGGCCGAAGCTCCATCCGGTAAGCTTTATCGCCTTTACCTTTATCGCCGGAACCCTGATGCTGCTGCCGCTCTATCTCTGGGAAAGTCTGAATGTCAGAACCCTGAATTTTAATCCGCAGACCCTTTTGACCATCGCTTATGTCGCGATTTTCCCTTCCATCATCTCTTATGTCTGTTACAATCGCGGCATTGAACTGATCGGCGCCAATCTGGGCGGGCTGTTCATTCATCTGGTGCCGGTTTTCGGTTCGATCATGGCTCTTCTTTTTCTCGGGGAGCGTTTCTTTTGGTTTCACGGGGTCGGTATATTCATGATTGTCGGCGGCATTGTGCTAACCCTGCGCCATCGCTAGCGGAAAAAATTTATGCAAACCTATCTTGATTGTCTGGCTTGTTTCATGAGCCAGATCGTGCGTGTCGGCCAACTTCTGGAGCTGCCCGAGAGGGACTGCTTAAACATGTTGTGCGAATTTTCCGCCGATCTGGCCGAGATCGAGCTTGCCGACCCACCGCCCAAAACCTCCATCCGGCTCTATCAGATGATCAGTCGTTATGTCGGCAGCCCTGATCCTTTCGCCGCAATTAAACGGGAAAGCACCGAAAAAGCTCTGGCGCTTTATCCCCGGTTACAGAAACGAGTGGCGGCCGCGCCGGACCCCTTAAGCCTGGCAGCCAAATTCGCGGTCGCCGGCAATGTGATTGATTTCGGGGTGGCCTCGCAATTTGATCTGGCCCAGGAGCTTGACCGCGTGCTTGATCATGGCGCCTTTGGTCACTGGCAGGAGGAGCTTTTTCGCGCGGCCCTGGAGAAAGCCGAGTGGCTGCTCTATCTTGGTGACAACACCGGTGAAACGGTCATGGATCGGCTTTTTATAGAGACCATTGTCCGGGAAACGGCCACGCCGGTTAAATATGTCGTACGTGAAGCGCCGATTATCAATGACGCGACTTTCGCGGATGCCCTGGCTGCCGGTCTCGATGCCTGCGCCACCATTATTTCTTCCGGCTGCAGTGCGCCGGGCACGGTCCTGGAACTCTGCAGCCCTGAGTTTCTGGAGCTTTTTCACCAGGCGCCGTTGATCATCAGCAAGGGCCAGGGCAATTACGAAACCCTCTCCGGCGTTTCCGCGCCGCTATTCTTTTTTCTTAAAGCTAAGTGCCGGGTGGTTGCGGATCATCTCGGGGTTGAGCTTGGCGATCTTAATCTGGTGCGGGGCGA
>DSCM01000002.1 GCA_011049115.1 Pseudomonadota bacterium | reverse complement strand
TGATCCATTTCGATTCCGGTAATGATCAGATGAGTCGGCCGATAGTGATGAAATTTGGCATGACGATCAAAGAAGGCACTGTTATACTCATCCCCTTCGAGAACAAAATCGGCTTTACCAGTCAGTCGGTAGTTAGTCGAGAAATTTATCAGCTCTCCCCCGATCATAAAGGAGGGCTCCACTCCACAACATTCCAGACTCCAGGCCAGCATCGAGGCTGTCGTGGTTTTACCGTGAGTGCCGGCAACCACCAGACGACGCCCGGCCGTCACCAGAAACTCGCGCCACAGAGTTTCCGGCAGCGAACGACACTCAAGCCCTAATTCCCGAGCCCGTATCACCTCCACATTGCTGCGGGCGGCAACGTTGCCGACAACCACCAAAGACAACTCGCTACTGAGTCGGGCGGGCTCGTATCCCAAGCCTACATTTATGCCCCGGGCGGCGAGCAACTCACTCATCGGCGGGTAGGCGGCGGCATCGGAACCAGAGACCCACCACCCCCGTTCATGAAGCATACCGGCCAAAGCCGCCATCGCCGTCCCGCAGATGCCAATCAGGTGGACTTTTTTCATCCCGGCCGTTGCGCCGCCATCATTTAAATCATCCTTTGCAACCTCGGCAAGCTTCTGCCCGCGATGCATTTCTTCACGTCGGCGCTTCTCCTCCAATCCTGAGACCCCGAAACGGCGCCCAAGCTCCGCAGCCACGGACTCAGGGGAAAGCCCCCGCGAAGCCATCAGGACCAACAGGTGAAAGGTCAGATCGGCAAGTTCATGAACCAGAGCTTCAGAGCCTGATTGCTTGGCCGCCAGAATAACTTCACAGGCCTCTTCCCCGATTTTTTTCAAAATCCGGTCTGGATCATTCCCGAGAAGTTCAGCCACGTAAGAATCGGGGCGGGGGCGATCCCGGCGCGCACAGATCAGGCGGTAAACTTCAGCTATCACCGAACCCTGACTCCGCGTTCTCTAAGATAGGCTTTAGCCTGGGTGATGGTATATTCACGATAATGAAAAATCGAGGCGGCCAACGCGGCGCTGGCAGCCCCTCGTGTCAGGCCCTGATAGAGATGTTCAAGGCTACCGACCCCTCCCGAGGCAATCACCGGCACCGCAACGGCATCCACAATTGTACGGGTCAGCTCCAGGTCAAAACCATCCTTGGTGCCATCCCGATCCATGCTGGTCAGGAGAATTTCACCGGCCCCGTAATCGACCATGCGCCGAGCCCAGGCCACTGCATCGATTCCGGTCGGTTCACGGCCGCCATAAATATAAACCTCCCAACCGTCACCTACTGATCGGGCCTTGGCGTCAATCGCCACCACAATACACTGGCTGCCAAAACAATAAGCCGCTTCCTTGACAAATTCCGGCCGGTGCACAGCGGCGGTATTGATCGAAACCTTATCGGCGCCGGCGTTGAGCAGAGCCCGGATATCATCCAGAGTTCGAACCCCTCCACCGACAGTCAGGGGAATAAAAACCTGCTCGGCAGTGCGGGCAACCACATCCAGAATAATCGAGCGCCGATCACTGGAAGCGGTAATATCGAGAAAAGTCAATTCGTCTGCGCCCTGTTCATCATACATCGCGGCCACGGCCACCGGATCACCGGCATCCCGCAAGCCGACAAAATTAACCCCTTTTACCACTCGGCCGTCCTTGACATCAAGACAGGGAATAATCCTTTTCGCCAACATTACAACCCTCCCTCTCCGTCAGCCAAAGCCTGAGCTTGCCCCAAGTCAAGACTGCCTTCGTAAAGCGCCCGGCCGGTAATCGCCGCCTGCACTCCGGATTTTTCCAGCGGCAACAAGACCCTGATGTCATCCAGCGTGGCGATTCCGCCCGATGCAATCACCGGAATGGAAACTATCTCCGCCAGAGAGCGGGTTTCTTCCAGATTAACACCACTGCGCATCCCGTCCCGCAAAATGTCGGTGTAGACGATCGCGGCAACCCCGCAATCCTCAAAACCACGCGCCAAATCCAGGGCCTGGACACGAGTGGCCTCGGCCCAGCCCCGAGTCGCGACCCACCCTTGCCGAGCATCAATGCCGACACAGATCCGTCCCGGAAAAGCCGCCGCCGCCTGCCTGACAAGTTCCGGCTTTTCCACGGCCACCGTTCCCAGAATGACTCGTTCCAAACCAAGTTCAAGATAGGCCGCAATCGTTTCCAGATCTCGAATCCCGCCGCCCAGCTGACAGGGAATCGTCAGGGCGGCGACAATCTCTTCGATAACCGCGCGATTTACCGGAACTCCGGCAAAGGCGCCATTGAGATCGACCAGATGCAGATACCTGGCCCCCGCAGATTGCCATTTTAGGGCCATGGCCACCGGGTCGCCGGAGAAAACCGTATCATCCTCCATCCGACCCTGCCGCAACCGCACACAATTACCATCTTTAAGATCAATCGCCGGCATGATAATCATCTTTTATCTGACTCCTCCCGAGACCGGGAAAGTTTTCCACCAGCTCGGCAATCCCGACATCGGCAAATTCGCGGGCCGTCAACCACCTGCCGCCGCCGCGTATAAAGTTTCGCAGATTGGTAATATCGTCACTTAAGGATTTCTGGGTCTGGTCAAAAACCGCATACCAGACCTTGCGGCCGCTGCGGGCATCGACCATCGCCACCTCAAAAAACACCGAGGCCGGACTGAGTGCTGAGATGGGGCCGCCGACCCTTTCCTCAAAACGGTTGACCGCGCCAAAAAGTAAAACCTCAACCCCCAGACGCCGACCGATTTCAGCCATCGGCGCCTGACCGACCAAAGGCAGCACGTTAACCGCCGTTTCCGGTTCAACTACCTTATATTTTCCATAAATTGCAATTTCCCGCGCCAGCGACAGGGCCAGTTCGTAACCAATACCGCTGTCGATCTGGTCGCAGATAATCTTGCCCCCGTCGGGGCGGCAGGAAGGATAGGCTTGCGCACAACTTTGACAGCCGCTCACATCAAACGGCATAACCGCAATCCGGGTAAACGGAGGAACTTCCTCGACCGCGCGCACCCGAACATCCTTGCTCGTACAGGCTACACAGAAGATCGCCATCAGACACAGCAAGACACTCCGCCAAACAACGGCAAAGACCTCAGGCTTGATCATTTTTTCTTCCTTTCACTCCAGCGCCGCAAAGGCCCGGAAAAGGGCTAGTCCCTGCTGCTGACTCTTTTCTGGATGGAACTGGGTCGCTAAGACATTGTCAAAGGCTACAGCCGCCACGAACTCACCGCCATAATCCGTTTTCGCAGCGATCACTTCCGGATTCTCGGGAACCACGTAATAAGAGTGAACAAAGTAAAAATAGGCGGCCGGATCAAGCCCGTCGAGCACGGCGCAGTCTTTGGTTTTGACAACCTCGTTCCAGCCCATATGGGGAATCTTCAGAAAAGCGCCGGGACGATCCGGATCCGGCAAATCCACGGCAAAAGGCCGGACCTGGCCCTTGATCACCCCAAGTCCGGCATGGCATCCAAATTCCAGGCTCTCACTGAACAGCAACTGCAACCCCAGACAGATACCTAAAAAAGGCTTTCCAGAAGCAATGGCGCGCAGCACCGGATCAATCAAAGCAAAGTTTTCCAGATTATCCATGCAATCCCGAAAAGCTCCGACTCCCGGTAAAATAACGGCCCGGGCATCGGCCAACAGCTGTGGGCTGCGAGTAATCACTGCCCGGCGACCGAACTTTTCCACGGCCTTCTGCACACTGCGCAGGTTGCCCATACCATAATCAACAATCGCGATCATTTTACAAAACCCCTTTTGAGCTTAACACCTGGCCCGCGAGTTCCGTCCGCGGCGTCCAGGCCCGGCGCAGGGCGTGGGCGACGGCTTTAAAAGCCGACTCGAAGATATGATGCTGATTTTTACCATAATGGAGATTCAGATGTAAAGTCAGACCCCCATGCACTGTCAGCGCCCGAAAAAACTCCTCGATCAGTTCACTGTCAAGCTCGCCCACCTTGGGGGTTCGTAGAGCCAGGTTGAAAACCAGAAAAGGTCGTCGCGAGATATCAACAACCGCTGAACACAGGGACTCATCCATCGGAATCAAGGCCTCTCCGTACCGGGCAAGACCGCCAAGTTCACCCAGGGCCTGACTTAAGGCCCGCCCCAGACAAATCCCCAGATCCTCGACCGTGTGATGAAAATCGACCTCCAGATCACCTTTCGCCAGAATCTCCAGATCGCTGCCGCTGTGCCGGGCGAAGAGGGTCAACATGTGATCCATAAAAGGAATTCCGGTTTCAATCCGGCCCTCCCCTTGGCCCTCCAGGGTCAGAAGCAGCTGAATATCGGTTTCGGCGGTCTGCCGGCGGATTTCGGCGCAACGTACATTACTCCCCATGAACTCCCTCCCGATCAGCAGCCAGACGCAGACTGACAGCCCGACCATGGGCCGCGAGGCCCTCCATTTGCGCCAGCGCGGTTACCGGACGACCATAACGTCCGAGCGCTGCCGGACTAAATGAGATAACACTGCTTTTTTTGAGAAAATCATCCACGCCCAAGGGCGATGAAAAACGAGCCGTGCCTGCGGTCGGCAAAACATGATTGGGGCCGGCCAGATAATCTCCCAGAGCCTCCGGGGTGAAATGGCCGAGAAAAATCGCCCCGGCATGACGAATCGCGCTTAAAGCAACCATGGGTTCCGCGACCGCCAGTTCCAGGTGTTCGGCCGCGAAACGGTTGGCGAGCTCCAGGGCTTCTTCCAGACTTCCGGTAGTAATCAGAGCGCCCTGATCAGCCAGAGCCTGCCGGGCGATGCCCGCCCGCGGTAAAAGCGAAAGCTGCCGGGCCAGCTCTTCCCGGACCTCGACACATAATTTAGCGGACGGGGTCACTAAAACCACGACCGCCAGTTCATCATGTTCGGCCTGGGAAAGAAGATCGGCCGCAATGAAAACCGGATTGGCGCCATCATCAGCCACGACCATGATTTCGCTGGGACCGGCGACCATATCGATCCCAACCCGACCAAAGACTTGCCGCTTGGCCTGAGCTACGTAGATATTGCCCGGCCCGACGATTTTATCGACCGGGGCCACCGATGCAGTGCCGAAAGCCAGCGCCGCGACGGCCTGGGCCCCGCCGATGCGGTAAATGCGAGCCACGCCGCTGAGCCGGGCGGCCGCCAGAACTGCGGGGTTGTAACCCTGAGACGCCGGCGAAACCATGACGATTTCATCAACCCCGGCAACCCGGGCCGGAAGAGCGTTCATCAGCACCGAAGAAGGATATGAGGCCTTACCCCCTGGCACATAAATACCAATCCGGGACAGCGGGGTAATCTTCTGCCCCAGCAGGACGCCGTTTTCATGATCGTCAAACCAGGACTGCCGGCGTTGACGATCGTGATAAGCGGTAATCCGTTGCACCGCAAGCTCAAGATCGGCCAACTGCTCCCGGCCGATTTGCGTAAAAGCCGCGTCGATCTCCGCCTCGCTCACGACAATCCCAGCAGTCGTTAAATCAAGCCCATCAAAACGCCGCGTGTAGTCAAACAGGGCGTGGTCGCCTTCACACCGAACGCGCTCAAGAATTTCAGCAACCACTCCGTCGACGGCCGGGTCAAAGCCCTGATTACGTTCGCAGAGCCGTGCGAAAAAATCAGCAAAATGCGGATCGGTGCTTGAATGAATTTTTACCATGTTCCTCTCTCTGCCCCGACTTAACTTGCCCGCAAGCGCAAAAAGGGTTTTCCGCGCAGCGGCGGCGTCAGATTTCCTGACGCCGCTGAATATCGGCTCCCAGCGCTTGAAGTTTTTTTTCGAATCCGGCATAACCGCGATCCAGATGGTAGACTCGTGACATCACGGTTTCCCCTTCGGCGGCCAGGCCGGCCAGCACCAAACCGGCGCTCGCCCGCAGGTCGGAGGCCATGACCGGAGCCCCGGAAAGCGCCGTAACGCCACGGACCACCGCCGTGCGGCCCTCGACCTCGATATCGGCCCCCATGCGCTGCAGTTCAAAAACATGCATGAAACGATTTTCAAAAACAGTTTCACTGATAACACTGGTTCCCTGAGCCAAAGCCAGAAGAACCATGATCTGGG
This sequence comes from Pseudomonadota bacterium, assembly GCA_011049115.1. Classification (NCBI taxonomy): domain Bacteria; kingdom Pseudomonadati; phylum Pseudomonadota; species Pseudomonadota bacterium. The sequence goes on along the minus strand of DSCM01000002.1, from coordinate 36,080 downwards.
CCTGCATGTCGGTGGGGAAACCAGGATAGGGCATGGTTTTGACATCCAGGGAACGTAAACCCAGATCCCGGCGCCGCACCCGCACCGCCGTCCCCGCCAACAAGTCCTCCTCATGAAAAACGGTCAAGGGTTCAATAAGCAGTCCGATCTCCTGCAATTTACTGACAACCCCGCCCAGGGCCGCCAGCGGTGCATTACGAATCACGATATCTCCGCCGCTGATGCCTGCGGCCACCATGAAGGTTCCCGCTTCGATGCGATCAGGCATCACGCGATAATCCGCGGCCGCCAACCGTTCAACCCCGGTAATCGTAATCGTATGCGTCCCTTCGCCCTCGATCCGAGCCCCCATTTTCCTCAGGAAACAAGCCAGGTCGACAATCTCCGGTTCACGGGCGGCATTGCGCAAAACGGTCACCCCCCGGGCCAAGACCGCCGCCATCATCAGGTTCTCGGTCCCGGTCACGGTAGTCAGGTCAAAACTGATATCGGCCCCCCGCAGCCGTTCGGCCTGACCTATGATATAGCCATGTTCAACCTTAATCCGGGCCCCCATCATCTCCAGCCCCTTGATATGAAGGTTGACCGGGCGCGCCCCGATCGCGCAGCCTCCGGGCAATGATACCCGGGCCCGACCGAAACGGGCCATCAGCGGCCCGAGCACCAGAATTGAGGCCCGCATAGTCTTTACCAACTCATACGGGGCTTGCTGGTTTTTGAGACGCTCGGCGACAATGGCGAGGGTGCTGCCCGAAACCATGGTTTCCGCACCCATCCCCTCCAGCAGGCTCCGGATAGTTCCGATATCTCTGAGATCAGGCATATTTTCAAGCCGGCTACAACCGTTTTCCGCAAGCAGGGTAGCGGCGATCAAGGGCAGGGCAGAATTTTTAGCCCCATCAATCGTAACCTCGCCGGACAAGGGCCGACCACCTTTAATAATTATACTTTCCAACCCAGCTCCAAAAAATTTCAAGCACCTGATTGACTTTCCCGGCGTGGCTCAAACAACCCCCTCACCACCCTTTCCCGGCAAGCCAGATCCATGCGCGTAGAGATAGCACTGTAACCGCATGATGCCAAGATATTTTTAACCGCTTCCGCCTGCCCGTCACCTACTTCAAACATCAACCCTGCACCTGGAAGCATAAACCTTCGCGCGGCCACGCTGATCCGTCGATAAAAATCAAGCCCGTCAACTCCCCCATCCAAAGCCGCGGCAGGTTCATGGCGCACCTCCGATGGCAGCCCTGCCATTTCCGCCGAGACGATATAAGGCGGATTAGCGACAATCAATCCAAACACCGAGGATTCGGAACCAATTTCAGCAAACAGATCGGACTGCAGCCAGGAAACATTCGGCAAACCCAGTTGCCGGGCATTGATGCAGGCAATTTCCAGGGCGGCCGGACGCAGATCAACCCCACACCAGGAAAATCCTGAAACCTGCGAGAAATGGCGCGCCAAGGCTAAAATAATATTGCCGCATCCGGTACCTAGATCAAGTACTCCACAACCGTGAGGAAAGGTATTTTCAAGAAAAGTAATCGCCTCTTCCACCAGATGTTCGGTTTCAGGCCGAGGAACCAGCACTGCAGGACTGACCTTGAACGGCAGAGACCAGAACTCTTTTTCACCCAACAGGTACGCTACCGGGACCCCCCGGCGGCGTTCAAGAATGAGTTCTTTGAAAGAAGCCAGTTCGGAAGCGGCCAGCGGCTGGTCGAAACGCAGATAAAGATCAAGACGGGGACAAGCAAGAACCCGGGCCAGCAAAAGCTCCGCGTCGAGTCTGGGGGAGGAAATACCATATTTCGCCAGGTACGGTGCGGCCCAGTTAAGCAGGCTGAGCACCGTCCAGAGTGAACTCATGAAGTGGGACCTCGCAGGGCTTCGGCCTGATAATGAGAGACCAACGCGGAAAGCAACTCATCGATTTCACCACTCATAATTGTCTCTAGCCGATGCAGGGTCAACCCGATGCGATGGTCGGAAACCCGTCCCTGAGGGAAATTATAAGTCCGAATCCGTTCGCTGCGATCACCACTGCCAACTTGTAGACGACGTTCAGAACTTATTTGATCATGCTGCTCCTGCAAACGCAGATCCAGCAACCGGGAAGCCAGAACTTTCATTGCCCGAGCCTTGTTTTTATGCTGCGAGCGTTCATCCTGACTGGCAACCACCAGTCCGCTCGGCAGATGGGTGATCCGCACCGCGGAATCAGTAGTGTTGACGCTCTGCCCTCCGGGACCCGAAGAGCGATAAATATCTATCCGCAAATCCTGAGGATTGATTTCAACATCAACCTCATCGGCTTCCGGCAGCACGGCCACGGTCACGGCCGAGGTATGAACGCGACCCTGTGATTCCGTGGCGGGCACCCGCTGCACCCGATGCACCCCGCTTTCATATTTAAGCCGGCTGTAAACCCGTTTACCCTTGACAAGAACAATGATTTCCTTCAACCCGCCGACTCCGGTTTCACTGCGGCCCAGTTCTTCGATCTGCCAACGCTGTCGCTCGGCATAACGGGCATACATGCGAAAAAGGTCGGCCGCGAACAAGGCCGCCTCTTCGCCCCCGGTCCCCGCCCGTATTTCCAGAATCACATTCTTTTCGTCATTGGGATCCTTGGGCAGGAGCAGAAACTTAATCTCTTTTTCCAGCGCCTCTTGCCGCCGCTCCAGAATCGGCAGTTCGTCGTAAGCCAGCCCCCGAAGATCCTCGTCGTCGTCTTTCAGTATTTCACGATGCTCCTTGATTTCATCAACCAGCTCCCGGTAAAGACGAAACGCCTCCACCACCGGACGCATATCGGAAAGTTCTTTGTTGACCTCCTGATAACGCTTGCGGTCGGCGATTCCCCCCGGTTGAACAAGTTCGGCCTCGAGATCCAGAAAACGCAGTTCCACTTCTTCAAGTTTGGCAAACATAGCTGTATTAATGATTAAAGGGAGGAAAATTCGCGGCGGACTGCAGCGGCTTCGCCGCAACTCATTTGCCCTTCCGGACAAGGCCCGACCAGACAACCGGGTCCGGCGTTTTCAAATAAAGCCGGTGCTACTTTTTTACTTTCCTGCAGCATTCTAACCGCCAGCCCCCGAATCTCCCACTGGGATCGACGACAACAGCGCAAACGGAAGAAATGACGCAGTTCACGTGCATTCATGGTAACAACAAGGCGGGTATGAGCAGCATTGGGCAGAATAAAACGAGCGTCCTCGGCACTGACCCCAGCCGCCCGGAATTCATTATACAGCGCCGCCAAGCGGCCCATTTCATCAATGTAACGGGCCACCAGATCGGAGCGCTCTGCGATGGCGGGGGGGACTTCATACGTAAAACCATCGTCAAAGGCAACGTAACGCTGGCTTTGCTGGGCAAAAGAGGCCAGCCGGTGACGCACCAGCTGATGGGTCAAGGCCCGGGAAACGCCTTCCACCATAAAGCTGAAAACTGCGTGTTCCAGAACACCATGATGCCCCAAAGCCAGCACCTTGGCGATCATTTTCCGGTCATCATCCGGCCCGAAACCCAACCCCAGAGCCTGACCATCCGCCGCCGAATAACAAAGCCGAGCGGCATTGGCCACCAAACGCTCGGCTTCCGGGGTGAAGCTCAAAAGAAAAACCAACAAATCCTGAAAACCGCCTACTTACTGTATTTGCGACGAAACTTTTCAATCCTGCCGGCGGAATCGACAAACTTCTGCTTGCCGGTAAAAAAAGGATGACACTGAGAGCAGACTTCAACCTTGATCTCAGACAATGTCGACTGGGTCTCATAAGTGAAACCACAGGCGCAACTGACTTCGCACTTATCGTAATTAGGGTGAATTCCTTCTTTCATTTTAGATAGACCTCCATATTTTTTTGCAGAAAAGGAAGAAGCCGGGTTTTGTACCCCTTTCCGGATGCAATTGTCAACAAAATTTAAAATTTCAGCTGTTCATTGAGTCAAGAAAGTCGGCGTTATTCTTGGTGTCTTTCATTTTTTCCAAAAGAAATTCCATACCTTCGACAACATTCATCGGCTGAATGAATTTCCGCAGAATCCAGACCCGCTGCAGATCCTTGGGATCCATGAGCAGATCTTCGCGCCGGGTTCCGGAACGAATGATGTCAATCGCCGGAAAGGTACGCTTGTCCGCCAGGCGGCGCTCAAGATGAAGCTCCATGTTACCGGTGCCTTTAAACTCCTCAAAGATAACCTCGTCCATACGGCTCCCGGTATCCACCAAGGCGGTTGATATGATCGTCAGAGAACCCCCTTCCTCTATGTTCCGGGCGGCGCCGAAAAACCGTTTCGGCTTGTGCAGGGCATTGGAATCAACCCCACCAGAAAGCACCTTGCCGCTGGCTGGAATAACTGTATTATAGGCCCGGGCAAGACGGGTTATACTGTCCAACAGAATAACCACGTCATGCTTATGTTCAACCAGGCGTTTGGCTTTTTCGGAAACCATCTCAGCGACCTGAACATGGCGCTGCGGCGGCTCGTCGAAAGTGGAGGAAACCACCTCGCCCCGCACCGAGCGTTTCATATCAGTAACCTCCTCGGGTCGTTCATCAATCAGGAGCACGATCAGGGTGATTTCCTGATGGTTTTTGGTAAGACTGTTGGCGATCTGTTTCAGCAGGACGGTTTTCCCGGTGCGGGGAGGAGCCACGATCAAGCCGCGCTGGCCCTTTCCGATGGGCGTCATCAGATCCATCACCCGCATAGAGAAATTATCCTGCTCGCGTTCGAGAATAAAACGCTGGTCGGGGAAAATCGGAGTCAGATTGTCGAAAAGGATATTATCGCGCGAAACCTCCGGTTTTTCATGGTTGACTTCGGAGACTTTCAACAGCGCAAAATAGCGTTCACTCTCCTTAGGGGAACGAATCTGACCCGCCACCGTATCGCCGGTTCGCAGATTGAAACGCCTGATCTGGGAAGGGGAAACATAAATATCATCCGGACCGGAAAGATAATTATAGTCGGGTGCACGCAAAAAACCAAAACCATCGGGCAGTGTTTCAAGCACACCTTCGCCGAAAATCGCGCCATTTTTATTGACATGGGCCTGTAATATGGCAAAGATCAGATCTTGGCGACGCATTCCGGCCGCCCCCTCAATCCGCATTTCCCGCCCCATATCCATCAGTTCGGCGATTTTTTTGGTTTTCAACTCAGACAGATTCATAGATATTCCTTGCAAAGACTTTGAACAGAAGATCGCCAGCGCTGACGGACCTGTCCGCCTTCAGCTGCTACCGCGACACAACAACATAAGGGTAAAAACAGCTGTTTTTGGCTGTCGGCAAAGAGGCAACCGACTTTTTAAAAGGTATTTGATTAAAAAAAAGCAGTTTTGATTTTATCCGGGCGTTAATATGATTTCGTACTTCGAATCATTTCGAAAGGAATACGGGAACAGAAAAAGAAGAGCTAACCGGAACTGTTTTTTATAGATAAATACTTTTCAAGTTGGCTATAAGATTTAAATGCGCCTCTCATAAGCAAGCCCGTAAAACTTGGAAATGACGTTTTTCCACCAACCCCATGAAAACGGGGCCAGGAAAACCAAGCCGACCATCCGCAACAGCCGCGGCAAAACTTCTCAACGGGCTTATTATAAGGTCTTCAAAATTAAGAATAATCTAATAAAGGCGGGTTTTGCAGGAGCATATAGATATTTAATGGGTTATTGTCAACATTTTTTTCACTTCGCCAGGACAAAAAAACAATTTTTCCCTAACCGGATCCGGTCGCTTCACGCGAAAAGCTTAGCCACCAGAGCCAGCCCTTACCGATCAGAAGACAGCCAGCCACCAGGCACGAAATTTTCGTAAAGCCCGCCCCCGGTGGCTGACCTCGGCTTTTTGTTCTAAACTGAGCTGAGCCATGCTCAACCGATAATCGGGCCCGACCAGAAAAACAGGATCGTACCCGAAGCCACCACCCCCAGCTGGCGCCGTGGCAATCCGGCCTCGACAGAAACCCTCAAACAAGTACTCTTCTCCCGCAGGCGAAACCAAGGCCAGCACGCAGACGAACTCAGCTTTGCGCAGCGCTTCCGGCACTGACACCAAAGCTCGCAGCAACTTTGCATTATTTTCCGCGTCACCGGCCCCAGCCCCGGCATATCGGGCCGAGTGGATTCCGGGAGCCCCGTCCAGAGCCTCCACCACGAGTCCTGAATCATCGGTTAAAACCCAGCCCCCGAACTCAACTGCTGCCGCCCGGGCCTTCAAAAGAGCATTTTCCGCAAAGGTCATACCGGTCTCTTCAGGCATCCGCAGATGAGGAAAATCAAGTAGAGAAACGAGCTCTACCCCGGTGCCCGCGAGCAGAACCCGCAATTCCTTGACCTTGCCCTGATTGGTTGTGGCCAGCAGCAGCCGCGTATCCGGTTGCCGCATCAGATCAGCTTCAACTTTCGTGCGGCACGGGTCAGTTCAGCGCGAAAGTCCGGATGACTGATGCGAATCAGACCTAAAGCTCTTTGCCGGGCATTCTGCCCGCGCATTTTAGCAACTCCGAACTCGGTGACAATATGATCGACATCATTCTTATTCGTGGTCACCACGGCCCCCGACTTCAGGGCCGGCACGATTCGGGAGACCGTGCCGCTTTTCGCGGTCGAAGGCATCGTCACAAAACCTTTGCCCCCCCTGGAGATATTGGCTCCGCGGAAAAAATCAACCTGCCCGCCGGTGCCGCTCCACTGTTTAGGCCCCATTGATTCAGAACGACACTGACCCAGAAGATCAACCTCAATGGTCGAATTGATAGCCACCATATTATCGTTTCGTCCCACGTTATAAGGTTCGTTGGTGTAATCGACCGGATGCATTTCGACCATCGGGTTGGCGTGCATAAACTGATAAAGATGTTTGCTGCCCCAGGCGAAGGTGCCGACCATTTTCCCGCGATTAAAATTTTTCCGTGAGTTATTTATTAACCGCTCCGCAAGCGGCCAGTTCCATGATACCCTCGGTCATCATCTCGGTATGAATCCCCAGATCTTTTTTTGCTCCAACGCCTTGCAAACCGCGTTGGGAACCCCACCGAAACCAATCTGCAAGGTTGAACTATCGGCAATCAACTCCGCCACATACCCCCCGATGGCTTTTTTCAACCTCGGAAAGCTCAAGCATCGGCAGCACCGGAATGGGATCGTCACACTCGATAATATGGGTAACCCGGGAAATATGCACCTGGCAGTTGCCGTGACAGCGGGGTGCATCCGGATTAACTTCAAAAATCACCTTTTTAGCTTTATGCAGGGCTTCCCAGGTATAATCAACGCCCAGCCCCAGGCTGAAAAAACCATGTTCATCCATCGGCGAAACAATCGCGCCGGCAGCATCAGCCGACCAATATTCCCGAATCAAGCGCGGAATTTCATGGAAATAGTTGGGCGTAAAATCAGCCCAGCCTTCATGGACGGCGGCACGCGAGGCCCCACTGGTAAAAAGTGAATTATGACGAATATGCAACGACGAATCCTCATCGAAATAACCGGGGCGAGCCGGCAGAATCTGATGGGTCACCACATGCTTCAGACTTTTTTGCGGGCCTCCAGAGCCAGGATAAAAGAATAGGGCTCACCAGCTCCCACCGGAAACCAGATATGGTCACCGGATTCAATTGCCGCCGCTGCCTCTGCCGCTGAACATAGTTTCTCGTCATACATCTTCCGCCAATCCGCCATAAACCCGCTCCCCGAATTTTGAGTTTTACCTACATCCTTAAAATGGCACCAAGATCCGCCCGGAACATCTCATAACTGCGTTCTACACATCTTGGCGCAAACTGTCAAGCACCCTTCTCTGATTTCAGTTTTACAGACCGTCTTTGCCGGCGAAACCTTGCCGCGCACCTTAACCCAATGAAATTTTATTTGACAAAGCGCACTGCATACACAATGATATGCAGTGCCTGTCGGAAACGGCAAAAGCCAGCTTTTGAGTTTTACGTTTTACCAGCCCTGCGGAGTATTCCAGGACATGATTGCCGATTTTATCTCCCGACTTTCACAACAAGTTCCCCAAATCCTAGATCTGGGCCCGATTGCCCGCCGACAGCATAAACCCATCTATCTGGTCGGCGGCGCAGTGCGTGACCTGCTGTATGGCAAAAAAATCAGCGACCTTGATTTTGTCATCCCCGAAACCGAGCTTATTTTTTGGGAAAACTCCATCCTAGAGCGCCTTGGGCAGGGACATTTTATAACCCTGGGGGCCAAGAAACAGACCATTCGCAGGCTAGTCAGCGGACAGTTCACCATTGACCTGGCACCCTTGCAGGGAAATGACCTGAATGAAGACCTGGAACATCGCGATTTCACGATCAATGCCATGGCCTGGGATGTAGCCCAAAACACCTTCCACGACCCCTTCTTTGGTTTGCAGGATCTGCGGGCCGGGCGCATTAACTGCGTCCGGCGAAAGAACCTGACGCACGATCCCATACGGATTGTCCGAGCCGTACGCTTTATGCTCGAATTTAAAGCCGAACTAACCGCAACCACCTGCCTGGCCATGAGCGATGGGGCTGGTTCGCTCAAACAAGTCGCCCGGGAACGCTTTACCCCGGAGTTTCACCACATTTTCAGCCACTCAAACTCTGTATGCGCCCTGCAGGAACTCGACAAAGCCGGGGCCTTATGCGAAATCATACCCCCTTTGGCACCCTTGAAAGAACTACCCCAGAACCATCACCACCATCCGGATGTCTTCCAGCACAGCCTCGCGACAATCGCGGCCCTGGACCGATTATGCGAGGAAAATCCGTTGCAGATAAAACCGCTTTCCGCCGACAATCGGGCGCTGCTCAAATGGGCCGCGCTGTTCCATGACTGCGGAAAAGCCTTGACCCGAACCGTTGATCCCGACTGCGGTGCGGTACATTTTTACGGATATGAAGGTTTTTCAAGTCATCTCGCCCGGGAAACCCTGGCCGGTTTCGCCCTTGGGAGAACATCACTCAAACGCCTTGCCCGCCTGATCGAAAATCATCGGCGCCCATTACTGACCGACCCCGACAAGTCCCAAGCTAAAAGCCTGCGGCAGCTGATTTTTGAGCTCGAAGATGACCTCGAACTACTCATGGTGCTCGCTTTTGCCGACCTCGAAGCAACGCAGGGACAAGCTTCCTCAGCCCGCCAAGAAAAGCTGCTCAGACTCTGGCGGCAACTTAAAACGATTTACAGCGAAGAACGGGCTCGCTTCATAAAACCTCTGCTCACCGGCAAAGATCTTTTACTTTTGGGCCTGCAACCAGGCCCAGCCATCGGGACCATTCTGCGAATGATTCATAAAAAACAGTTGTCGGGAACCATCACCGACCGCCAGGAAGCTCTGGTTGAGGTCCAACAGCTGCTGAGGGCAGGGGAAAACTAGCGGACCGGAATATACAAAATTATATATACGACAAGTTCAAGCTAAAAATGATTGACAAAAAATATACAATAGGGTATGAGCCCCGCGGTTTGGTTTAAGCAACTGGAGCCTTATCTCTTCCAGACCATTGCTGAACGGCGGCCTCGTCTTTTATAATTTTTTATAGCTCCGACAGCTAACTGTACAAAAAGCCATTATGAAGCTTGAGATCTTTTACGAAAGGATGAATGCACCCAGGCAACGACCTTAATTTTCGAGGTTCGCTGCCTTTTTTTTGCCACCAGCCCGGCGCTGGTGAGAGCTTTTAAAAGACCGGCCAGAGATGACCGGCAAAACTCAATTTCCGAGGAGGAAGAAGCAATGGGATTAGATTTCAGCGTATTTGACGCGCCCAATCTGGCCGACTGGCAGATTGCCGCATTGGCCGAAGAAAAGTTAATGAAACCGATCACCGAGATCGCAGACGAGCTAGGCCTTGAAGGCGAAGAACTCATTCCGATGGGCAAGTATGTTGCCAAAATCGATTACATGAAGGTTCTCGAACGCCTTAAAGATGAGCCCGACGGCAAATACGTCAATGTTACGGCGATCACCCCAACCCCGTTGGGAGAAGGTAAGACCACGACCAGCATGGGTTTGGTCCAAGGACTTGGCCTACTCGGCAAAAAGGTCGTCGGCGCCATCCGTCAGCCCTCCGGTGGACCGACCTTCAATGTTAAGGGTTCCGCCGCCGGCGGCGGCTTGGCCCAGACCATTCCGCTGACCCCATTCTCCCTCGGCCTGACCGGCGACATCGACAACATCATGAACGCTCACAACCTGATGATGGTGGCGCTGACCTCACGCATGCAGCACGAGCAGAACAACAGTGACGCTTTCCTGGCCAGCAAAGGGCTCAAGCGTCTCGACATCGACCCCAATCGGGTTGAAGTAAAATGGATCATCGATTTCTGTGCTCAGTCCCTGCGTAACATCGTCATCGGCCTCGGTGGCCGCCTTGACGGCATGGTCATGGAATCCGGCTTCGCCATCGCCGTTTCTTCAGAAATCATGGCGATCCTGGCCGTGGCCAAGGATCTTGCCGACCTGCGCGCCCGCATCGGCAAAATCATTGTCGCCTACAGCAAGGCCGGCAACCCGGTAACCACCGAGGATCTGGACGTCGCCGGTGCGATGACCGCTTGGATGGTCAAGGCCCTCAACCCCAACCTGCTGCAGACAGTTGAAGGCCAGCCGGTGCTGGTTCATGCCGGACCTTTCGCCAATATCGCCATCGGCCAGTCCTCCATTATCGCCGACCGGATCGGCCTCAAGCTGGCCGACTACGTGGTTACCGAATCAGGTTTCGGAGCCGACATCGGCTTCGAAAAGTTCTGGAATCTGAAGTGCCGTTTCTCCGGTTTGACCCCGAACTGTTCGGTCATCGTGGCCACGGTTCGCGCCCTCAAAATGCACGGCGGCGGTCCCGAAGTCGTGCCCGGCCGCAAACTGGCCAAGGAATATGTTGAAGAAAATATCGACCTGGTCAGAGCCGGCTGCTGCAATCTCGTGGCTCATATCGAAACCGTCAAGAAGGCCGGCATTAATCCGGTTGTCTGCATTAACGGTTTTTATACCGATACCGACGCCGAAATCGCGGTAATCAAGGAAGAGGCCGAGAAAGCCGGTGCTCGCTGTGCGGTTTCCAAACATTGGCAGTTCGGTGGCGAAGGCGCCAAAGAGCTTTGCGAAGCGGTAATTGCTGCCTGTGATGAGCCGACCAACTTCAAACTTCTTTACGAAGACAGCACGCCACTAAAGAAACGCATTGAATTACTGGCCACCGAAGTCTACGGGGCCGACGGTGCGTCCTTCACGGATGAAGCACTCAAGAAGATCAAAATGATTGAAAATGATCCTGAGCTTTCCAAACTTGGAACCTGCATGGTCAAGACCCACCTTTCATTATCTCATGATCCGACTCTGAAAGGCCGCCCGAAAGGTTTCATTCTTCCGATTCGCGACGTCCTTATCTACCAGGGTGCAGGTTTCTGCGTACCTCTGGCCGGAACCATCAAATTGATGCCGGGAACGGCTTCCGATCCTGCCTACCGTCGGATAGATGTAGACACCAAGACCGGTCAGGTAAAGGGATTGTTCTAGGCTTAAAAGGACACCTGTCCTTTTTCCGTTCTGTTCCATAAGACCGTGGTTTCGTGGCCTGGCCTCGAAACCACGGTCGATCAAGTCTTGAAAGGCTGGGTGATCGGTGGGGCGCCGCCGCACACCCAGCCCTTTTTACAACTCTGCGATATCTGAGTTTTTACCTTGCCTTAATTCAATTATAAAAGCCGATGCCCGAACCTATCCACCAGGTCACTTTTGAACCCGACAACCAGACCGTCGACGTTTATCGGGACGGTGAAAACCTGCTCCGCGTCGCAATCGCGGCTGGCGTCCATATCAACGCTTCCTGCGGCGGCACCGGAGCCTGCGGCAAATGCAGGGTCATCCTTAAAAAAGGGAAGGCCGAAAGCGATACTTCCGCCAAAATTAACCATGCGGACTGGGAAAAGGGCTATCGCCTGGCCTGCCTGACCAAAGTGACCGACGACCTGGTAATCATGATTCCTCCGGAATCCCGCATTGACCATTCCGTCCTGAAGAAGAATCTCGGACAGCAACAACATACCCTGATGGCCCGGGATATCAACACCCTGGTCAAAGGCGTCAGAATAAACCCCGCCGTATTCAAATATTACATAGAGATGCCGCCTCCGACCCCGGATGACAACCTGAGCGACCTGGGCCGTTTGATGCGAGAACTGAAACAAATTCACCAGCTTGAAAACATTTCAACCGACTATTTTCTTTTACGGCGTCTGGGCAACCTGCTGCGCCAGGCGCAATGGCAGGTTACGGCAACCATCGTCTATAACCCCAAAGGTTTGAAACTGATTGATATCGAAGCAGGCGATACCAGAGATAAAAACTATTCCATCATTATCGATATCGGCACGACTACGGTTCAAGGACAGCTTCTTAATCTTAACGCCTCCCAGCAAGCCGAGAACCGCTCGGTAGTCAATGACCTCGACAACGAGTTACTGGTTGCCAGCGACGCTAAATACAACTCGCAGGTGCGATTCGGCGAGGATGTCATCAGTCGCATCGTTTACTCCCAAAAAGGAACGGGACTGCAGGATCTGCATCGGGTCATTATCGGCGATCTGAATGAAATAATTGACAATCTGATAAGCGCCGGTGGCATCCCCAAGGAACAGATTTCACATCTGGTCATTGCAGCCAATACCGCAATGACCCAGTTTTTTCTGGAAATTGACCCTAAATACCTCCGCGAAGCCCCTTATGTTCCCACCGCCAATTTCTTTCCTCCGGTACGTGCGGTCAACCTCGGCCTGAAGCTGCCTGAGCATGTGCATGTATATACCTTTCCGGCGGTTTCCTCTTATGTCGGCGGGGACATCGTGGCCGGAGTCCTGGGTTCCGGCATTTTTCAGCGCGACGAACTGACCCTGTTTATGGATGTCGGAACCAACGGCGAGATTGTTCTCGGGAACTGCGACTGGCTGGTCTGCACCTCCTGTTCTGCCGGACCCGCATTTGAAGGAGGCGGCATCAAATACGGCATGCGGGCAACGGTTGGCGCGATTGAGCAGATCCGCATCAACCCGCAAACCTTTGAACCGATGCTGCTGACGATCGGCAAACAAAAGCCTTTAGGCATCTGCGGCTCCGGGATTATTGAAGCTATCGCGGAAATGCTGTTGGTCGGGATCATTGAGCCAAACGGCAAGTTCCGACGCGATCTGCCTGGCAATCGCATCCGTGAGGGCGAAAGCGGTTGGGAATTCATTCTTGCCGATGCCGAGCAAAGCGCTGCAGGAATTGCTGAAATCACGATCACCGAAGGGGATATCGATAATATTATTCGAACCAAAGGCGCGATTTACGCCGGTTGCCGGATTCTGCTGGACAGCGTCGGCCTGACCTTTTCTGAACTTGATCGCTTTATTATAGCCGGCGGTTTCGGCAAATATATCAATCTGGAACGAGCGATCACCATCGGGCTGTTACCGGAGATAGAACTCGATAAATTTATGTTTGCCGGCAACGGCGCCCTGCTCGGCAATCGCCTGGTTTCAGTCTCCCGGGAAATGATGAGTGAAGCCCGCCGGGTTGCCGAAATGATGACTAATATCGAACTCGCCAACAACATGAAATTCATGGATGAATATGTCGCGGCCCAATTTCTGCCGCATACTGACAGTAAAGCTTTTCCGAAGACCATGAAACTGCTGCGGTAACTTGACGTGACGACGGTAAGATGCCAGTCCGGCGGTAGTCAAGTGAACCGGGCGGAAAGCAATGCCTCCCCACAATCCTTAAATTAAGTCAGGAAACATAAAATGGGAAAATCCATCGCTATCGCCGGGAAGGGCGGAACCGGAAAAACTACGTTGATCGGCCTCATTCTACGCTGGATGGCGGAACAGGGAATGAAGCCGATCCTGGCGGTTGATGCGGATGCCAACGCCAATCTGGGAGAAGTCCTAGACGTCAAAATTCCCGGCACCATCGGCGAGCTCCGCGAAGGCATGAAAACCGAAGTTCCCACCGGCATGACCAAAGAAGCTTACATGGAATACCATATCCAGAACCTGCTGGTAGAGACCGGCACGTTTGATCTTTTGACCATGGGTCGTCCCGAGGGCGCCGGCTGCTACTGCTACGCCAATTCGTTGTGTACCAAGTTTATCGATTTCATGGTCAAGGATTACGATTATGTGGTGATCGATAATGAAGCCGGCATGGAACACCTGAGTCGCCTTCTGATGAAAGACATTGACCTTTTGCTGGTGGTTTCCGATCCCAGTCTGCGCGGCATCCGCACCGCCGGACGTATTAAGGAACTGGTTGAAGAGCTCAGGCTTCGGGTCGGAGGCCTGGCCCTGATCGTTAACCGGGCCAGTGACGGCAAGCTGGTTGACGAAGCCTACGCATTAATCAATGAAATCGGCATAGATCTGGCCGGAGTCATTCCCGACGATCCTCTGATTGCCGAATTTGATCGCGAAGGCAAGGCCACGATCAAGCTTCCGACGGACTCCCCGGCCAGCATCGAGATCAATAAAATTATGGCCGAAATATTTCCCTATTAAAAACAAGGCGAAATTTTTCTTGAAATAATTCTTCGAATGTGATTATAGTGCCGCGCTTCGTAAATATACAATGTACAGTTTCAGCATCTGTGTTCTCTGACAAATCGTTTTCACCCCGCCACCATGGCATGCGAATAAGATCTGCATCAATCAAAGCTAATGATTTTTAATAAAGCAATGAGAAACATCAACCCCACCAACTCTAACAGGAGGAATATCTGATGGCATTTTCAGCACAGACAGAGAAGTATTCCGGGAAAATGGGCACCCTGACCTTTGGCAGCGGTGACCATGCACTCACAGTAGGCGGTCAGGCGGCCATGCCTTTCGGTACCTTTGACGGCGCGATCCCCCATAAACCCATTGTGGCCATGGAAGTCTATGACGTGGTCGATCCCGAATGGGCGGCCGCCGTGGTCGACCCCTTTAAAGACGTAATCAACGACCCGATTGCCTGGGCCAAAAAGAACGTGGAAGAATATGGCGCCGCGGCGATCTGTCTGCAGCTGGCGGGAACCGACCCCAACGGCGAGAATAAAAACGCCGACTACGCCGCGGATCTGGTCAAAAAGATGCTCGGAGCAATCAACGTTCCCCTGATTGTCTGGGGTTCCGGCAACGTTGAAAAAGACGCTGAAGTCCTGGCTAAAGTCTGCCAGGTCAACGAAGGCAAAAACCTCCTGGTCGGGCCCGCCGTCGAGGCTAATTACAAAAAGATCGCCGCGGCCTGTCTCGGCTATGGTCACGCTGTGGTTTCCCAGAGTCCGATCGATGTCAACATGGCCAAGCAGATGAATATTCTCATCAACAATCTCGGCCTGCCCCTGAACAAGGTTATCATGGAGCCTTCGACCGGTGCGCTGGGCTACGGAGTTGAATATTCTTATTCGGTAATGGAGCGCATTTCACTGGCCGCTCTGGCGCAAAATGACGAAAAAATGCAGGCTCCGATCATTAATGACCTGGGCAAGGAATGCTGGAAAGCCCGCGAGGTCAAACTGACTGAAGTCGAAGAACCGGCCTTTGGTCCGGACATGGAAAAACGCGGCGTCCTCTGGGAGGCCATGACGGCCATGGACATGGCTTTGTCCGGATCCAACCTGCTGATCATGCGAAACCCCAAAGCTGTGAAACTGGTGGAAAACTGCATCGCCGAGCTTTTGGCCTAAGCTGGCCTATGATTAAGTAGATTTCGATTTAGAAACTCTTACAAGGCGGGCAAGAAGCCCGTACAGGAGAATAAGATATGTCTAAATTAATCCTTACAGCAGCGATTCGCGGCGCCCATGCCGTGGTGGACCGGGTTGAAGGTAAAATCAATGCCGCGATCAAAAAGTTTGGCGCCGACAAAGAGGTGGCCTTGCCCAACACCGCTTACTACCTGCCCGTTGTTTACGGTATCGGCGGCATGAAGGTTTCAACCCTGGGTGACATGATTCCGGTCCTAACCCGATGTCGTGAATTACTGCCCGAGCTGCCGACGGAAACGGCATGGCTGCCGTATCTCGGCCCAGGCCTCGACGCCGGCATGGCCACGGCCTTTGCTTTCGACATGGAAGAAGCGCTCAAATACATTGAAAACTGCCCATATCTGCCAAGCAAGGAAGATCCTGAAGATACCGACGCGGACATCTGGCTCGGAGCTGCGGATGATATTATTCTGCGGAAACGCGGGGTCGAATTCGTTGACGGTTCCGCTCCCGGCTTTGCCGCCGTCGTCGGAGCCGCCAAAGATGTCGAGACCGCGGTTAAGATTGCTAAAGAATTACAGGAGAAAAGCATTTATGTCTTCATGGCCGGACACAACCCGAAAACCGGCATTTCCTTTGCCGAACAGCTCAAAGAGGGTGGGGTTCAGTTAGGCTGGAACACCCGTCTCGTCAGTTTCGGCAAAGATACCTCGGCGGCGATTCATGCCCTGGGCTTCGCCACCAGAGCAGCGTTGACCTTTGGCGGCAAGGCCGCCGGGGATTACAAAGGCATTCTCAAGTACAGTAAGGATCGCATTTTTGCCTTCGTGCTTGCCCTTGATGAAATCGATGATGAAAAGTACGCCGCCGCCGCCGGAGCCATCAACTGGGGTTACCCGGCAATTGCCGATACCGATATTCCGGAAATCCTGCCGACCGGTATCTGTACCTATGAACATGTGGTATCCAATATTCCGCAGGAAGAAATCGTCGCCAAAAGCATCGAAGTCCGCGGATTGAAGATCAACATCACCAAAATCGATATTCCGATGTCCTACGGTCCAGCCTTTGAGGGCGAGCGCATCAAAAAAGACGCCATGTACGTCGAGCTCGGCGGACCCAAATCCATGGGCTTTGAATTTGCCTACTCCAAACCACTCGACCAGGTCGAGGACGGGAAATTCAAGGTCGTCGGCCCCAACATCAAGGATATCGAAGCCGGCGGCCTGCTGCCTATCGGCATCTGGATTGAGCTGGCGGGACGTAAATTCCAGGAGGACTTCGAACCCATTCTGGAGCGTCAGTGCCATCATTTGCTGAATGGCGCTGAAGGAATTCTGCACATCGGACAGCGCGACATCGTCTGGATGCGGGTTTCCAAAAAGGCCGTCGAATCCGGCTTCACTTTTGAGCATTTTGGTACGATCCTCCATGCCAAGATGCATAACGAGTTCGGTGCCATCGTGGATAAGGTTCAGGTGACGATTTTCACCAACGAAGAAGACGTCAAACAACATCTCGATGTCGCTCGCAAAACCTGGACCGAACGCGACAACCGTCTCGCCGACATGAATGACGAAACCACGGAAACCTATTATTCTTGTTCCCTTTGCCAGTCCTTTGCTCCGACTCACGTCTGCGTCGTCACCCCGGAACGTCCGGGGCTCTGCGGCGCCTACAACTGGCTGGACTGCCGGGCTTCTTATGAGATCAATGAACACGGTCCGAACCAGCCGATTGTCAAAGGCGATGTCATAGACGCCAGACTTGGTAAATGGAAAGGGGTCGATGAATTCGTACGTCCGGCTTCCGGTAACGCTTTTGAATCATTTGCCGCTTATTCAATCATGGTTGATCCGATGACTTCCTGCGGCTGCTTCGAGGCGATTGCCGCCTGTCTTTTCGCCGCGAACGGCGTCATGGTTGTCGACCGCGATTATGCCGGAGAGACACCCTGCGGAATGGCCTTTTCAACCTTGGCGGGTTCGGTCGGTGGAGGCCTGCAAACCCCTGGATTCGTCGGAATTTCCAAGTTCTATATCGGGAGTAAAAAATTTATTTCGGCCGAAGGCGGTATCAAGCGTCTCTGCTGGATGCCGAAAGCCTTAAAAGAATCATTGAAGGAAATGATCGATGTGCGCGCGGCGGAAGCCGGGGTGCCTGATCTTTACAGCAAGATCGCCACCGAGGAAAACGGCACCGATGAAGAAAGCATCATGGCATTCCTGACCGAAGTCGGACATCCTTGCATGGAGATGGATTCTTTGATGGAAATGATGTAAAAAATTTTTTGAATTAATTTTAATAACCGAACACTGCCGGCACAGGGAATTCCGTTAAAAGCGGAAGCGGGCCCGCCGCTGTAACCGGGGACTTCTACTCAATAAACCACTGGGGCAACCTGGGAAGGAGAGCTAGATGGAAGATCCGGAAGCCAGAAGACCTGACCGGTCAGTGTTCCTCAACGATGCTAGTACGCGGCGAAAGATGAAGTTGGGGACAAACACAAAAGGAGAAGTCTGAATGGGACTCACTGGAATACAAATCTTTAAGTTGCTCCCCAAGACCAACTGCAAAGAATGTGGTAGCCCGACCTGTCTGGCTTTCGCCATGGCCCTGGCCGGAGGCAAAGCGGAACTAAGTAAATGCCCATATGTTTCGGATGAGGCAAAAACCATCCTGAGCGAAGCCTCTGCGCCTCCAATTCGCGGCGTCACTATCGGCAGTGGTGCGAATGCCAAGAAAATCGGCGAAGAGTTGGTTATGTATCGCCATGAAAAAACCTTTGTTAACGCAACCGGAATTGCCTGCCTGATAAGCGATACCATGCCTGAGGCAGAAATCGACGCCAAGATCAGCAATCTTAACAATGTTTGTTTTGAGCGCGTGGGTTTGACCCTGGCACCTGACTATCTGGCCATTCGCAACAGCAGTGGTGACGTTGGTAAATTTGAAGCTCTGGTAAAAAAAGCTCTCGGGGCCACCAGTAAAGGTCTGATTCTGATGAGCGATAACTTTGCCGCCCTTGAAGCCGGCGCCAAGGCAGCCAGCGGAAAAGGCGCCTTGCTCTATGCCGCAACCGCCGATAACTGTGAAAAGATGGCTTCTCTTGCCAAGGAAACCGGAGCCGCGGTTGTCGCCAAAGGCGCCAACCCTGAAGAAGTTTCGAATTTTACCGGCAAAATCGTTGAAGCGGGAATTAAGGATATTGTCATTGACTGCGGCGCCAAAGATCTCAAGACCATGTTTTATAATGATGTCCAGGTACGACGGGCGGCGCTGAAAGCCAAAAACCGGGAACTGGGCTTCCCCACCATTGACTTTGTCTGCGACATGACCGACGATCCCTACATGGAAGCCATGCTGGCCAATATTGCGATCGCCAAATATGCCGGCATAATTGTCATGAGCGACGTCGATAAGGAAAGAATGCTGCCCCTGCTGGTCCAGCGCCTTAACATCTACACCGACCCGCAACGGCCGATGGTGATGGACGAAGGCATTTACGAAATTAATAAGCCCGGTCCCGACTCTCCAGTAATCATCACCACCAACTTTGCCTTGACTTATTTTATAGTTGCGGCCGAAATCGAAGCCAGCCGGGTGCCAACCTGGTTATTGATCATGGACGTTGAAGGAATGTCGGTTCTGACCGCCTGGTCGGCAGGAAAATTTGTGGCCGACGCAATGGCTCCTTTTGTCGTCAAGAGCGGCATCAGAGACAAAATCAACCATAGTAAAATCATTATCCCGGGCTATGTCGCACAGCTTTCCGGTGAGTTCCAGGAAGAACTTGGTAGTGACTGGGAAGTAATTATCGGAACCCGTGAAGCGTCAGACCTTCCCGCTTTCTTGAAAGGTCTGTAAAAACGAGAATACGATCTTTAAGATAGGTGTTCAGGGAGTCAAGAGACACCCTGCACCTGTCTTTTTAGCCCTTGAATCATTCAATAAAAAGCAGTTTTGCGGAGGAAGATATGGCATCAATCATTACCATACCTGAAAGCATTAACATCATGTCCAAAACCATCGGGCCCGCGATCAAAGAGCGCGATCCCAAGCCGATTCAGAAGATGGCGATTGAACAGATGGAAGCCGGTGGGGATGTACAGGATCTGAACTTGGGACCGGCGCGTAAAGCCGGTGACGAAATGATGGCCTGGCTGGTCAAGACTGTGGAAGAGGTTTCCGATCTGCCGCTGGCGCTGGACACTACCAATACGGTTGCTATTGAAGCCGGACTTAAAGCCTCGAAAAGACCAGAGTCCTGTATTCTGAATTCAATCTCCGCGCAGCCCCAGAGCCTTGAAGACAGGATGCCGCTGGTAAAAAAATACGGTTGTCAGTTTGTTGCATTGACGCTGAGCGATGAAGGTATTCCACGCGATGTCAACGAGCGCGGGATGTGTGCAGCGGAAATTTACAATAAGGCCCTGGAATATGATATTCCTGCCGAAAGAATGTATATTGACCCGATTGTTTTACCGGTCTGCGTTGACCCAGGTCAGGTTGCCTCTTTTCTAGAGTTTCTGCCCCTGATTCCTGATTTTGCTCCCGGAGCTAAGTCAACTTGTGGTCTTTCCAACATTTCCAACGGGACCCCAA
The DNA here is from genome assembly GCA_011049115.1 of Pseudomonadota bacterium. Lineage (NCBI taxonomy): Bacteria > Pseudomonadati > Pseudomonadota > Pseudomonadota bacterium. The sequence continues at coordinate 15,728 of DSCM01000002.1, read as the reverse complement.
CGGAACTGCGTCAATATCTGAATCGTGCATATCAGGCCATGCATATGTATCTTGGAATTTACTCCTCCATTGTGGATGCTTACGATACTGAAATGATGGCTCTATGCAAAGGGAAAATTCCTCAGGTCGAGGAATTAACCAAAACGATGATGGAAGGTGGCGATGTTGATTCCAACAACCTGAGTACGGAAATGCAGGTTTACTATCGCAGCATCAAATGTCTGATGGGTGAGGTCCTGTATTCGCACTCCTGGATCGAAGATCTAGTTGGAAAGTACAACAAGAATTGGTATAAATAAGCCACCAATTTTAAATCGCGTTACTCCCAAGATAAGGGCCGCTTCTAAATAAGCGGCCCTTATTAATTTAAAGTCCAGATATCAATACACTTTCTACTTTCGCCATCTTGAGGGCTCAAACGCAATTCTTTTTCCTTGACATCTGAACTTCTACTTGGAGGGTAAAATGACGGCTGACCCAGAAACTTGGACTGCACTGCCCAATATAGATAGACTTTGCTTTGCCTGCGGCACCGAAAATCGCTGCGGCTTGAAAATGACTTTTACCACCAATGGAAAAAGATTGAGATCATTAATTACACTCCCTGATTATACCCGAGGATGGCATAATTTGGTACATGGCGGCATACTTGCAACCGTTCTTGACGAAACCATGTCCTGGACGGCGATTCACTTCGGAAAAGGCTTTATTTTAACCAAGAATATCAATATAATTTTCAGAAAACCGGTTTTTATTGGCACGGCACTGACCGTCTACGGGGAGATTCTAGCCCGTAAAAACAAAGTTTTAAGGCTTAAGGCAGAAGTCAGGGACCCAGATAACATTGTCTGCTGCAGCGGTGAAGGTGATTTTGTTCTCTTTGACAACAATGAGTTTGCACGTCTTAGACTTATTCCGCCAGAATTCATGCAGGAGATGGAAGAGCTGTTTCGAACTTGACAATCATGACTTCTCTTTGATTAACAAACTTTACTCCCTGCAATATGCATCTGAGTCTTAGCTTCATAGCCCTAAAACATCACCGAATTAAACAAAATTCATGTCCTTCTAAATCAGAACAGTTAACGGCTATTGGAGAAAATAAACCGCAAGTGAAAAGAAAAACACTAAGAATACCGCAAACCCACAGCGAAAGGTTGAAAGCTTTTGAGTGACGCGAAACAGCCGGAAAAGTCCCACGATAACCATAACCAGCGCAATTGCCGCCAGCAAAGGATATGACCAGCCCAAAGGTAAAATCAGACTTGCCTGACTTTCTGCCGGCACACTGTGAGCAGCCATGTACGGAAAGGCCGGCACGGCGAGGGGGAGGATAAATGCTGTGCTGCGATAAAGTACCGCCAGCCGTCCGGCGCCCCCGACACCACGCGCCATCAGCCAGATCACCATGGTAACTCCGCCATGAAAAATCAAAGCAACGAAGATACCGGAAAGGATATTTCCCCCCATCAAAATCGGATTAGAGATATCCTGCACGGCAAATCCTTGCAGGTTACCCCCTAAAATCCTCTGAAAAATCGCAACCAGGATTCCATAAACGGCCCCTGTGCCAATTAATAAAAAGGGCATCCAGAGCGGCGATCTGGGATTTTCTGCAGCATAGCGATAAGGGGTTTCGCGCAATAAGAACAAATCTATTAATAACTTCATTTAAGTTTCCTGACTAAAGTAATGGTTCTACCTTTTTAGTACTTTACAGAACATTTTCTTGTTTTTTTCAACCACAAAAACAAGAAAATGTTCTGTAAAGAGTACATATTTATGACCAAAGGAAATACCTTTAAGTACGGGCCGTGAAAAATCATTTGGGCTGCGGGATGATTCCCGCATTAGTAAAATATACTTCTGCATTCACTACACCTAAAAAAACGAAAGGAGAGAAGGAATAATTCCCTTCTCTCCTTTTTTTATTTCATCATGCGGTCTTAGAGAAGCAACTCACCCTTTAGGCTGGCATCGCCGACCAGATCATCAAGCCCAAGGCGACCAGAGCGCAACAGATCGCAAAGGTGTTACCCGAGTAACGCTCGGTGCTGTAGTCAGTCCAGCCATGAATACGATCAACCACGCGCAGAATCTCTTCGTCTTTTTCACCACCGGAAATCAGACTGACGAGCACCGTCACAAACCACGCAGCGGAAGCGGAAAAAATACCGCCCATCAGGTGACCCAGCGGACCCATATTGACAAACTGGAAACCGAACAGTTTGCCTTTGGTCCACCACAAGGTAATCGAAAGAAAAGCCCCGACAGCCATGCCGCAAACGGCTCCCACCTTGTTGGCTCCCTTCCACCAGACACCAAGAATCAGCACCGGGGTAAAGGTGGAAGCGGCGACCACGAAAGCCCAGATAACGCTGGTCAGCAGGAACTCAGGCGGATTCAGAGCCAGCAAAATAGTCGTGATTCCACCGGCAGCCGTAAAGAAAAGACCCATCTTCATCTTTTTCTCTTCCGTCGCATTCGGAGAAATCGTCGTGTAGATGTCGTGGCCGATTCCGGTTCCGATAACCATCAGCAGGCCTCCGATGGTGGAAAGACCGGCAGCCAGAGCGCCGGCGATCGGCAGAGCTGCAATCCAGCTCGGCGTAAAGGCCTGGCTCATAACCACGACCAGCAAGTCGGCATCTTGTGGAGCCATCGTCAGACCCATCTGCTTATTGATGACTTCAACCGTATAAAGTTTAGCCGCGAAACCAATAGCAAAGGTCGTCAGAAAGATGATCCCGACAAAAAAGATGCCCCACAAAGTGGCCTTTTTCCCTTCGCGCACCGACGGCGCCGTAAAATAACGCATGGCGATATGGGGCAAACCGATGGTTCCCATGCCAAGGCTGAAAATGATTGCCGTATAGTACTTGAAGGTCAGAGGAATCTTGCCGCCGACCGTGGTAAAAGGATCGAAATAGGTCGGCAGCTGAGCCAACATGGTCGGCACCAGCTTGGCGTAACCAAGCGGCGGAAAGATAGCGGCGCCGCCGGCCCCCAACTTCATCAAAATTATAACCGTCGGGAAAATGAGCGCGAAGCCCATGATGATCGTCTGCAGGGTCTGATTATAGGATAGTCCGTACATACCCCCGATCGTGACATAAGTGGTGACGACGAGGCCGCCGATGACCAGGCCGGTCGTGTAATCCCAGTGAAACATGACCTGAAAGACGTTGCCGACCCCCTTCATCTGTCCGATCAGATAAAGCTGGGCCAGCAGAATCATGCAGATAACGGATATGATTTTGGCAAATCGACCATAGCGCTCACCGATAAACTGCATGCTGGTAAACTTACCCCAACGCCGCAGACTTGGAGCCACACCGATAGAGATCAGCACAAAGCCGCCCATCCAGGCCATGACGAAGGCAACCAACAGAAACTGCAGCTTCCAGATCAGCGCGGTAAACCCGAGAAAGGTCGCCAGACTGAGATAATTGGAAGTCATGGCCAGACCGTTGGAGAGAGCGCCGATACCGCGCCCGGCGGTATAGTAATCATCCGACGTGGTGGTCTTTTTCTTCGAAAGATAACCGACATACAGAAAGACGAAAACCATGAGCACGGTATAAATCAGGCCGAGGGCCGAAAGTGATTTCGTGGGCTCAAACTTGAAAATTTTGGCCGCCTCTTCCGACGCCATGACCAGCGCGGGAGAACACAGCAGAACCAGTACGGCAATTAAAATACGTCTCATTTTTTCCCTCCCGAGCCGCTGTTTTCAATTTCGCGATCGATATTTTCACTGACGTTCATGTAGAACCAGTAAAACGGAATCAAAGCAATCCAGCCAAAAAACATAGCCAGGAAATAATGGCTGGGGTAACCCATGATATAGCTCTTAGTCAAGCCTGGGAACATGAAATAAAGCGGAAAAATATTGGTCAGAAATATCACGATCAGAAAGCTGATCAACGTGAACCAGCACTCCTTTTTATAAGGACTCATCGACTTTCTCCTCCTAAAATACAGTCAATTTAAATTTTACCCGTCTGCACATATCAAGCCTAAGTCGATCAAAAAGGCAATACTCAATAAAAATTTCGCTGTCCAAGAACCCTTTTCTTCTTCTTTTGCCGATACAAGCACACGCGGGCAACCCTGCCTTGTTGTCAATCTGAAATTTCAGCGCTTCGCCGTTAACCCCGGCATTCCCAACCTGTATATCCTCACCTCCCTTTCCTAAATTATTAAACATTTGCCTGACAACTCAAGATGGACGAAAGACGACCGTATTAGATCGACTCCCGTCCAGTAACGACACCCTCTAGGCAGTTTTGATCTTGGCGGCTTCTTCTCGCCCCAATGAAACAGTGGCCATTTCACGCAATTTATACTTTTGAATCTTGCCGCTGGCAGTAGTCGGATATTCGTCGACAAACATAAAAAAAGCCGGAGTTTTGTGAAAAGCAATCTTGCCTTTACAAAAGGCTTTAAGTTCCTCTTCAGTGGCCTGCTGTCCAGGTTTCATCTGCACATAAGCGACCACTTCCTCTCCATATTTGATGCTGGGTACGCCAACCACCTGCACGTCCTTGATCTTTTCGTTGGTATAAAGAAATTCTTCGATTTCACGCGGGTAGATATTTTCGCCGCCCCGAATGATCATATCGCCCATCCGGCCGGTAATCTTGCAGTTGCCCTCGGCGTCCATCACCGCCAGATCCCTGGTATGGAGCCAGCCATCCTTGTCGATCGCCTTCTCAGTAGCTTCCGGCATCTTATAGTAACCCTTCATGACATGATAGCCCCGGGTTACAAGCTCACCCTGCTCGCCACGCGGCATTTCCGCGCCGGTATCAGGATCGACAATCATGACCTCGACATTGGGCAGGGCCCGCCCCACGGTTGAAACCCGCAGTTCCAGGGAATCCGTAACCCGGGTCTGGGTACAGCCCGGCGAAGCTTCGGTCTGGCCATAGACAATCGTCATCTCGCTGGCCCCCATCACATCGACCACCTGCTTCATAACCTCGATCGGGCAGGGAGATCCAGCCATGACCCCGGTGCGCAGGTGTGAGGTATCATACTTCTTCTTTTTCATCTCCTCAAGCTCAGCGATAAACATCGTCGGGACACCGTGAATAACGGTACACTTCGAAGCCTGAATGGTTTCCAAAACATCCACGGCGTTAAAGGCAACCACCGGGGCCATGGTCGCTCCCGAAACCAGACTGCAGAGATTACCGATCACACATCCGAAACAGTGGAAAAAGGGAACCGGAATGCAAAGACAGTCATCTGCAGTCAGGTTCATGCAATCCGCCATGCTGTAGGCGTTGCCGATCAGGTTGGTGTGGGTCAGCATAACCCCCTTGGGAAAACCAGTAGTCCCTGAGGTGTACTGCATATTTATGACATCTTCTGGCTGACAGGTCGCTTGCCGTGCCTCAAGCTCGACGTCGCTGATCTTTTCACCCAGAGCCATAACATCTTCCCAGCTGAAGGTTCCGGGAATCTTTTCTGTTCCGATATAAACAACATTTTTAAGCTTCGGTAATTTGGCGCAGTCAAGTTCCCCCGGTTGGGCATCCTTCAGTTCCGGACAAACTTCATTGATAACCTTGACATACTCATCCGCTTCACGCACTCCGCCGATCAGAATCAGAGTCGTCGAATCGGATTGCTTCATCAGGTATTCGAGCTCGAAGCTGCGATAGGCGGTATTGACGGTAACCAACACGCCCCCGCACTTGGGCAAACCAAACTGTGTATAGGTCCACTGCGGCACGTTGTTGGCCCAGATGGCGACATGGTCTCCGCGCTTAACCCCCAGCGCCATGAAACCTTTAGCCACCTGGTTGCAGACTTGATTCAGCTCTTTATAACTCAGGCTGAGCCCCTGCTTATGATACTCTAACGCTTTATTGTCACCAAACTGCCCGGCAACCGTTTCGATTAATTTTCCGATGGTAATATTACCAAGTTCAAATTGCGGTTTGTTCACCAATACCTCCTCTTTCTCTTCCAACTCTTCTCTAGTATACAAGAAACCTTCTAAAAAAGGGGAGACTAACGTCTCCCCCTGATCTTCAAACCCCATGTTTAGGCTTTTTTCGCCTCTTCCATTTTGCGCAACTCAACGCGGCGAATCTTGCCGGAAACCGTTTTCGGCAGCTCTTTCAAAAATTCGATTTCCCGGGGATACTTATACGGAGCCGTCTCCTTTTTAACATGATCCTGTATATCTTTGATCAACTCATCCGAAGGCTCGAAACCGGGAGCCAAAATGATGAAGGCCTTGACGATCGTCCCCCGCAATTCATCGGGAGAACCGACCACCGCGCTTTCGGCGACGGCGGGATGGCTCTGCAGGGCGCTTTCAACTTCAAAGGGTCCGATGCGATAACCGGAAGCCTTAATCACATCATCAGAACGCCCGACAAACCAGAAATAACCATCTTCATCGACCTTCGCCTTGTCGCCGGTATAGTACCAGTCTCCAACAAAGGCTTCACTCGTGGCCTCCGGGTTACGCCAGTACTCCGTACACAGACCAACCGGAGCCACGGGTTTAACGCGCACCGCGATATGGCCCTCTTCGTTAATCGGCACCGGATTGCCGTCGTCATCGACCAGATGAATGTCAAAGCCCGGAGTCGGCTTGCCCATGGAACCGAACTTGATCTTCATACAAGGATAATTGGCGATCATGTTTACTGATTCGGTCTGACCGAAGCCGTCATAAATCGTCGTCCCGGTATGCTCCTTCCAGACCTTGATGATCTCTGGATTGAGAGGTTCGCCGGCGGCCAAAGAGTGGCGCAGACCGGATAGATCATACTGAGAAAGATCTTCAAGAATAAGCATTCGATAAGCGGTCGGCGGAGCACAGAAAGTGGTCACGCCACAGGTTTCAATAATCTTAAGATGGGTTTTTGCATCAAAACGACCGGCTGCGTTATGCACCATAACCGCCGCGCCGATTTGCCACTGACCGTAAATCTTGCCCCAACCGGCTTTCGCCCACCCGGTATCGGAAAGAGTCCAGTGCAGATCAGTGGGTTTCAGATCCTGCCAGAATTTAGCGGTTATAATATGGCCAATTCCGTATGACGCGTGGGTATGACAAACCATTTTGGGGAACTTGGTCGTCCCGGAAGTAAAATAAATCAGTAACCCGTCGCTGGATTTAGTCGCTTCGACTTCGTCACGAGAGAGTTTAACCGACGCCTCCGTCATCAGATCGGCATAAGCATCCCAACCCTCCTTCTTTTCACCAATACAAATGTAATGCTTCAGCGTCGGACAGCTGCTGCGAACCTCATCAATCTTCGAGACATTTTCATGCCACATGATGGCCGCAACCGCATCGGCCTGCTGCACGCGATACTCAACGTCGTGCGGAACCAGAATATTGGGGGCCGGCATCGGCACCACGCCGAGCTTGGCGGTCCCCAACATAACCGCATACCATTCCACAATCCTGGGAACCATGACAAAAACCCGGTCGCCTTTTTTCAATCCCTTTTTGCGTAACACATTGGCGAACTTATTGGAAAGACACTGCAGATCGAAAAATGAATACTTGCGAATCTCACTCAGGTCGGTACTGGCCCAGACCATCGCCAACTTGGTCCGGTCCTTAGCCCAGCGATCAACGACATCGAAACCGTAATTAAAAAATTCTGGAATATCGAATTTAAAGTTTTTCTTAACCTCATCGTAATCCTTCATGTTAGGACCATTGAGATCTACCGGAACATTGTCGTACGGGGTTGTCAGTTGCATAGCTTCCTCTCTCCTTAACCGTCTCCGCTGCATCGACCCATTTCAAGGTCAACAATTATGTTTGTCGGCTTTGTATCGCCCTGGCAAAGCCGCCCGCCTGTCGACCGTTACGCTCCCGGCAGCAGGGCTCAGCAATCCATGAACAAAGCCATGTATAAAACAGCTTTCTACGAAAAGCCGTCCCTCCCCATATAACAAGAACATGACTTTGTCAACTAAAAACAGTTAACGTCAGCTGGCAATAACTTTTTTTTCAAAAAATGATTCCCAGCAGAAAGGTCTGAATTTGTGACTTCAGTTAACGTTAACTGGCGAAAAACAACCCGAAAAAAGAGGCAATTTTCACCACCCCTCCACACCAAAGCCTAAACCTATAGTCCACTCTAAGAAGTCAAACCTCTACCAGCTTCCTGGATTTAATCCAACGAACCACCGCACGCTTATTAAAGCGCCAGAATTTTTTCTCTTTATACCCAGGCAGAATCCCTTTCCGGGCCATGTAGTTTACATTATCGGGGCTCGTATCCAGCAGCTCCGCTACCTCGATACTACCGATTTCAGCATTATTTTTACCTTTCATAATCCTCATCACTCTCTCCTTAATTTAGGAAAACAGGCCTTGGGTTTCTCGCAAACAAACCAAGATTTTAAAAACCCTCGGGAAGACTGCAATCCACGTGAACAAAAACCTGCCGACCCGATTGAAAGCCCAGTTTCCAGATTAGCCTTGCACGTTTTGTGCCAAAACAAAAAACAGACAGCTGCGTCATTACGCAAGTGCCTGCTTTTTTTACTTTTGGTGGAGCTGAACGGGATCGAACCGTCGACCTCTTGACTGCCAGTCAAGCGCTCTCCCAGCTGAGCTACAGCCCCTCTCCCCAAGTCGCGGAGGGCCCTATTATCATGCCCGGGCAGCCCTGTCAATATCTTTTCTACCTCAGCACCGCATTTTAATCAAGAACTCCGGACATAATCTTCACCTCCGCTTTCTGTCTCAGATCCTGAACAAACTCATTCATCAGGCGATATCCTTTGAACTGTAATAATTGCGCCCTGATCTCATTTTTCTGAGCGCTCGCATCGTCGCCGAGTTCAAGACGTCGCTCCTCCAGACGAGCAAAAAAATATACATCCTTATATCGCAGTGGCGACGATGTCTGCCCCTCGAGCAGGGCGAAAAGCTGACTACTGAGCTGCTGGTCGGTGCCGATTTTGGGAATCGCCCCGCGACCACGCTGAAAAAAACCGCTATCCAGAAGTTCAACCCCAATTTCATGGGCCGCCTCCTCCAGGGGGGCTTTCCCCTCCTGCAGGCGCGAAACCACCTGTGCAGTCAATTCTTTTACGCGCAGCCTGGCCTTTTCCAACCTGTAAGCATTCTCCACCGAAGCCTTTACCTCGACCAGTTCCGGCAAATAACTATCCTTCCGCTCAAGCACCATAAAGTAATAGCTGTTACGCGTCGGATTATTTAATTCAGCCGTCTCGCCAGTTCCGGTGTTAAAGACTTCAGCCATCAGAGCCACATCCCGACCAATCTCAGGCACCACGCCATCTTTCTGACTAAAAAAAGGGGTCTCTATCACCTTCAAACCAAGCCGCCCCGCCACCTTGACAAAGTCATCCGGACCACTGCCGGCCAGACCTTCGCCGACTTCCGCCAGACGCTGCCGCAGCAGCGTGGGAAGGGCTTCCGCCCGCAAGTCTTTCTCAATATTGTTTTTCACTTCCGCAAAGGTCTTGACATGGGCAGTCTTCCGCTCATCGCACTTGATCAGATGGATCCCGAAATCGGTCCGCACCGGAGCACTGACCACCCCGGTCTCAAGTGCGAAAACCGCCTCTTCAAAGGGAGCAACCATGGCTCCGCGACCAAACCAACCGAGATCCCCCCCCCTGGAGGCCGCCGCATCCTGAGAATAGTTTTTAGCCAGTTCAGCGAAATCGCCCCCGGCTTCAAGCTGCATGAGAATCTCCCCGATTTTAGCCTCGGCCTCGGCTAGTTCCTGCCCCCCGGCATCCGCTCCAACCCTGATCAAAATATGGCGGGCCTTAACCTGCTCGTCGACCCGAAATTTTTCCTGGTTATCCTGATAATACTTTTCAGCCTGCCCCTCTGCCAAGACGACCTGATCGAGCAGCGGCTCCCGCTCAATGACGACCGCCGCGATTCGACGCTGTTCCGGGATACGAAACCGTTCCCGTTTTTCGCTGAAAAATTTTTCTAGGCCTTCCGCATCCACCGGCATCAGCGCCTGAAAATCAGCCGGCGCCAGACGCAACAGAGCCAAGCGAATCTCTTCTTTCTGCTGCTGCAGCAGAATATCAACCTCCTCAGGCAGCACCTTTACACCATCGGCAATCACCTGCCGCAGTTTATCCAGCAACAGGTCTTCCCGCAGCCCGGCTTCAAACTGAGCTGGGGTCAAACGACTGTAACTCAGTGCCCGCCGGTAGGTCTCCCGATCAAATCGACCCTCCAGCTGGAAAGCCCCCAGGCCGGCGATTCGCTGACGCAATTCTTCTTCACTGACAATCAGGCCCAACTTCTCGGCTTCCTTCAGAAGCAGACGACGATCAACCAGACTGTTCAGAGCCTCTTGTTTGAGCTGGCGGATCCGGGTTTCATCGGGATCAAACTTACCCTGCGCCTGCTCCTGATAATTACGCCAGAGATTACGAAAGGATTCATCCAGAGCCTTGCGATCGATACTTTCTCCATTGACCGTTGCCGCCAGCGTCATCTGCCTGGCCTTCATACTGCCGACACCCCAGAAAGAAAAGACGACGATAATCACCCCGAAAATAAACTTAACGACCATGGACTGGGCGTTTTTTCGCATGATTCTTAACATCCAGCAAAAACCCCTTCTCTGCGCCGGCAGGGTAAGCTACCGACCGGTTTATTTTAAAAATTTTCCCGGGCTGTCCGCATCCAGAAAGCAAGCCCGAGCCGCCGGACAACCAGAGCGCGGCAACCGGCTTATAGGTTAAGAGCGAATAAAAAAGCAAGAAAAAACCTTGCCTTCCCTTTAGAGCAGCTGGCCCAAAGCCGAATAATCCCGGTATTGAGAGCGCAAGGGATTGGCATCGCAGTAGCCCAGGAAAAGATTCGCGTTATCGGTCTCGGGGACGGCCAGGAGTAAAGATGATGTTGTTCCGTAGCCATCAAAGGAGACATTAAAACCCTGAGGGGGAATGCCATCCTGAGGATAGGGGCTGCGCAAAGCCTGCATAAAACTATCCAGAACGCAGCCGAGAGAAGCCCCGTCAATCGCTAACCGGGCAAAAAGACGGCGAGCGCTGCGAGCCTTCATGGAGCTGCAACCATCAAGCAGGCCATTGCCAAGATAATGATACCCCGGCAACAGAGGGCAAAAGTGAAGTTCGGGAAAATTAGAAGAAAAAAAGCCCTGGTAACGGGAAGTAACGAGCAGATTAAAAGGGTTAAAGGGATGTTCAACGGCAATCCGACCTAAGCCTTCGCGGGCTTCATTGATTTCGGAAAACTGTAAAAGCTCAAGAACCAGCTGGCCCCGAGAACAGGAGCCCGGAGCGTAGTTGTCTCCGATCCAACGATTAGTCAGAAAAACCATCAGCCCCCGGTCGTTGTACCCCCACCAGCTGCCGCCGCCACTCAAGTCCAGGCAAGCCAGCCAACGCCGTCCACCTTTCCGCCCAGCCCTGTAAACCCGCGGCGGCAGGGCGCGACGATCAAAGAACTCGTCGCGATTATTGGCCACCACCAGAGGCCAGCCCGCGACCTTTTGAAAGGCCAGCAAAACCGTGCACATCAAGGAGCAACCCTAATCCAGCATCTCACGAATCCGGGAAAAAAAACTTTTATTTTCATGCGTGGAAACATCTCCCTCTTCACGCGCAAGCTCCTCGAAAAGTTCCCGCTGCCGAGAGGTCAAATTTTTCGGGGTCACGACCAGCAGCTCCAGAATCTGATCGCCACGACCATATCCGTTCAGATGCGGCACGCCTTTACCTCGCAGACAAAGATGATCCCCTGACTGGGTTCCCTCCGGAACTGAAACCTTCTCCTTGCCCTCCAGAGCCTCCACCTCAAAATCAGCCCCGAGAGCCGCCTGGGCAAAGCTGATCGGAACCTGACAGTAGATATCGTTGCCGCGCCGGTGAAAGAAGGGGTGCTCGCGCACCTGAATCACCACATAAAGATCTCCCGCCGGACCGCCTTTGATGCCGGCGCCACCTTCACCCACCAACTTCAGCCTGGTGCCGGTCTCAACTCCGGCCGGAATTTTGACCGAAAGACTTTTATCTTCCCGTATACGACCACGGCCCTGACATTTCGAACAAGGATCCTTGATTACCGACCCTTCTCCCCGACAGGTTGAACAGGCCTGGCTAACGCTGAAGAAACCCTGTTGGTAGCGTACTTGGCCATGCCCTTTACAGGTCGGACAGACCTCAGGCCGAGACCCGGCCTTCAGACCCGACCCTCGACAGAGATCGCAGACCACATAACGAGGGACCTTGATTTTGGCCTGAGTCCCAAAAACCGCTTCTTCGAAGTTAATTTCCAGATTATAGCGCAGACTTTCACCGGCTTGTCCGCTTGAACGTCGCCGGCCGCCGGACGCCCCGAAAACCTCGCCGAAAAGGTCGCCGAAAAGGTCGCCGAAGCCCCCACCAAAATCAAAACCACCTCCATTTTGTTGCTGCAGCCCGTCATGGCCATACTGGTCGTAAAGAGCCCGTTTCTGGCTGTCGGACAAAACCCCATAGGCCTCACTGAGCTCCTTAAACTTAGCTTCGGCTTCGGGGTCACCCGAATTCTGATCAGGATGGTACTTAAAAGCCATCCTGCGATAGGCCTTCTTAATTTCAGTCTCAGAGGCGTTGCGATGGAGTTCCAACACCTCATAATAGTCTCTTTTTTGCGCCACGCCTGTAAATCTCCCTCCAAATACATGAAACCAGCGGCTTCACGGAAAAGCCTTCGGGCCCACAACCACGCGCCCCCGACGAAACGTCACCCTCGCCTTAACAATCCGCTCTTCTATCCTGAAAACGAAACCTCACACTTTCAGCGAGACCAACGCGAAGACGAAAAAAACCAGGTACGGCGCACCACCGTACCTGGAATTCCCAAAAGATAAGCCCGGGGGCAGAACCCCGCCGGCGGTGATTATTTTTCGTCCTTAACCTCTTCAAAATCGGCGTCGACAACATCATCGTCACTGCCTGCAGAGGCTCCGGCAGTTTCTCCGGCAGGACTCCCCGCCTGATTCTGGGCATACATCGCTTCCGCCAGCTTGTGAGAAACCTGCTGCAAACCGTCCATGGCCTTACTGATCGCGGCCGAATCCCCACCATCCTTAACCGTTTTCAACTGATTAAGCGCAGCTTCGATATTAGCGCGATCGGCCGCCGGAACTTTATCGCCCAGATCATGAAGACTCTTTTCAGTCTGGTAAATCGTACTGTCCGCCTGATTGCGCAAATCAATCAGCTCACGCTTTTTTTTATCCTCGTCGGCATGAAGCTCGGCATCCTTGACCATCTGTTCAATTTCCGCATCGCTCAGACCACTGGAGGCCTTGATCTCAATCGACTGCTGCTTGCCGGTTGCCGTATCCTTGGCGGAAACATGGACAATCCCGTTGGCATCGATATCGAAAGTCACTTCAATTTGCGGAACCCCGCGCGGCGCGGCCGGAATGCCAACCAGTTCAAACTGGGCCAGCCGCTTATTATCGGCGGCCATCTGGCGCTCACCCTGCAAAACAACGATACTGACCGCCGGCTGATTATCCGCGGCCGTGGTAAAAATTTGGCTCTTTTTAGTCGGAATGGTCGAATTTTTCTCAATCAACTTGGTGCAAACGCCACCCAGGGTTTCAATGCCCAGCGACAACGGAGTCACATCGAGAAGCAAAACGTCCTTGACATCGCCCCGCAGAACGCCGCCCTGAATCGCCGCCCCAATCGATACCACTTCGTCCGGATTAACCCCCTTGCTCGGCTCCTGACCGAAAATTTCCTTGACCTTCTGCTGAACCCTGGGCATCCGGGTCATGCCGCCGACCAGAATAACTTCATTGATATCCGAGGCCGAGACTCCGGCATCTTTCATCGCGGTACGGCAGGGACCAACCACCCGATCAATCAGGTCGGCCACCAGGCTCTCCAGGGTTGCCCGGGTCAGTTTAACATTCAGATGTTTAGGGCCGGAGGCATCAGCTGTAATAAAGGGTAGATTAATATCGGTCTCCATCGAGGAGGAGAGCTCACATTTAGCCTTTTCGGCGGCTTCCTTAAGACGCTGCAGAGCCATTTTGTCATTGCGCAGGTCAATACCGTCACTTTTACGAAATTGATCGGCGATATAATCGATAACCCGTTCATCGAAATCCTCCCCCCCCAGAAAGGTGTCGCCATTGGTCGCCTTGACCTCAAAAACCCCGTCGCCCAGCTCCAGAATGGAGATATCGAAAGTACCGCCCCCAAGATCAAAAACCGCAACTTTTCCATCTTTTTTCTTATCCGCGCCATAGGCCAGGGCGGCTGCCGTCGGTTCATTGATAATGCGTTTAACGTCAAAACCGGCAATTTTGCCGGCATCCTTAGTCGCCTGCCGCTGACTGTCATTGAAATAGGCGGGCACCGTAATGACAGCTTCGGTAACCGGTTCGCCGAGATAATCCTCAGCCGTCTGTTTCATTTTCTGTAAAACCATGGCCGAAATCTCGGCCGGGCTGTATTCCTTATCCCTGATTTTAACCCAGGCATCACCATTTTTGGACTCGGTAATCGCAAAAGGCACCTTGCTCTTCATCTGCTGGACCTGGGGTGCGGAAAACTTGCGACCGATCAGACGTTTGACGGCAAAAACCGTGTTGGTCGGGTTGGTAACCGACTGACGTTTAGCCAGCTGCCCCACCAGACGCTCTCCACTTTCATTGATGGCAACCACCGAAGGAGTGGTTCGGACCCCTTCCGAATTGGCGATAACCTTGGCTTCGCCACCTTCCATAATACTGACACATGAGTTGGTGGTCCCCAGATCAATGCCGATTATTTTCCCCATGACACACTCCTTAAAAAAGGTTATTAAAATATAATTATATTTTTCAAACTCAACCCGCGCTACAAGTTAAGCACGCAGAAACCGAAAATCAACCCTTAGCTTTGTTTTTCATCAGGTCTTACTTCGGGCCACACTAACCAGAGCCGGCCGCAGAAGCCGGCCATGCAGTTGATAACCTTTCTGCAACTCATCGACCACCATGTTGGGCTCATGCTTATCGCTCTCGACCTGGGTCATGGCTTCATGAAAAGCTGGATCAAAGGCCTGGCCCAGACACTCGACACATTCGACCCCCATATTTTTGAGAACCGACTCAAACTGCTCCAGAGTCAACCTGACCCCTTCAATTATCGCTTGCGCATCCGTATCCGTGGCCGAATGACTCAAACTCAAAGCCCGTTCCAGATTGTCTTTTACCGGCAACAGATCACGAATAAAACCCTCGCGGGCAAAAAGAGTAAATTCATCCTTTTCCCTCTGTACCCGCTTGCGAAAGTTATCGGCCTCAGCTCGTACTCTGAGCATTTGCTCCTGCAATGAGCTGTTAAGCGTTTGCAGATCACTTATCTTTGCTTCCAGTTCAGAAATCACCTTTGCCTCAGCTGTCGGCAGGTTTTCTTCCTGAACTTCACCACCGCCCTGTTCCGAAATTTTCGTCCCCAAAACCGGCTCACTCTCCGCTCCCTCTTTTTTTTCAACCTGGTCCCGCGCTTCCTTCACGGCTGCCTCCTTACGCTCCGGCCAACCCCGTTCCTGCGGCGTTCTGGTGGCCGGAAGCCTTAAATAAGTTCTAATCCTTGTAATCCTTGGCTTATACGTGCAAACGCTGACCCATAACATCAGCGATATAGTTCACCAAAGGAATTATATTCAAATAATCCATCCGCGTCGGACCAATCACGCCCACCCGTCCCCAGACTCGACC
>DSCM01000001.1 GCA_011049115.1 Pseudomonadota bacterium | reverse complement strand
CTGGCCTTGCGGCGGCGGCCCAGCTGGCCTGGCTGGAACTGCGGGAAAAACGGATTCGTCAGTTGCTGGCCGATCAGGGGGTGGCCCAGGAAAGCATGGATGAGATCGCGTCGCAGGTACAACAGGGTCGGGCCCTGTTGCAATCGGCTCGGTTTGGGCTGGCGGTGGCGACCTCTGAAAAAGAGTCGGCCGCCGCGGCGCTGGTCCGGCTGAGCGAAGTGGAGTCTTCTTTAGCGGATGAAACGAAACCTTGCTTTTGCGGGCGCCGGTTTCCGGCAAGGTTCTGAAAATCATGCGGGAAAGCGCCGATCCGGTAGCCTTGGGCGAGGCGTTGCTGGAAATCGGCGATTCGTACCGGCTGGAAGTCGAGATCGATCTGCTTTCGGCCGACGCCGTCAGGTTGCGGCCCGGCCTGCGGGTCGTCTTCACCCATTGGGGTGGCGAAGGTGAACTTCGCGGGCTGGTGAAGAGGATTGAGCTGCGCGCTTTTACCAAGGTTTCGGCTCTCGGGGTGGAAGAACAGCGGGTTTGGGTGATTGTCGATTTTACCGAGGCCCCGGAAAAATTCGCCGGTCTGGGAGATGCTTATCGGGTTCAGGCGGATTTTATTCTCTGGCGCGGGGAGCGGGTGCTGCAGGTTCCGGGCAGCGCCCTGTTTCGCGTTGGGGAGGACTGGGCCCTGTTTGTGATTGAGCGGGATCGGGTTCGGCGTCAAATCGTCGGTATCGGTCGGCGCGGGGACTTCAATGTGGAGCTTGTCAGCGGTCTTGCCGCCGGCGCCTTGGTGGTCAACCATCCCGCGGATGAACTTGATGAGGGTCGCAAGGTTCGTCTTTTTCGGGTTCGCGGAAAGAGCTTTCTTCGGTGGTGATGAACGGTGTCAGGGGTGGGCGCAGCAGAGCGGTGTATTGGCGCAGCCGGCGGTCCAGAGCCCGGGCGTCGGGGCAAAGGGCCGCCAGTCGGTGGTGAAATCCGGGGCCGTGATTTTTGATCTCGGTATGGACCAGCTCATGCAAAAGTACCAGGTCAAGCAAGTCGTCGGGCAGCAGGGCGAGTTTGAGATTGAGGCTCAGATCGTTGTTTGCCGAGCAGCTGCCCCAGCGGCTTTTCTGGTTGCGAAAATTCAGTTTCCGATAGGTAAAGTTATGTGCGGCCGTAAGCTCGCGCAGCCGAGTCGTGATTTTTGTTCGGGCCTGGTCCGGGTCGAAACCGTCGGAGGGGACCGTCAGACCGGCGATTAGGTTCAGGCTTTCCTGTTTTTGTCGCAGCTGTTGTTCGATCCAGTCCTGGCGGCTGCGGACAAAGGCTTCCGCCGCCTGCAGGGAGCCTCCGGGGGGAATGGCGACGCGAATCGTCGCATCGGCCTGAACCCTGAGGTTCATGCGCCGGGCCCGGGCGCTGCGGACGAAAACCACGGTTCCCGGCCTGGATAGATTTCTGCTCGTGACGGTCATGATGAATTTCCTTCGCAATCGTTCGTATGGGGCTGTGGCGCCCGGCGCGCCCCTGGTTTTCCTTTTGCAAGTTGCGGCTTTTTGGCGGGCTCCCGTTTTTTTAAGTTCTTCCGCTGAACTTATAGTGAAAATTTTGCCGTGGCGTCAAGGGCTGAAAATCGCGGCCCTTATTTTTCTGAACCTTTTTGGTTAGGATTATTTAATTATAAATAATTATAGAGATTTTTCTTGATTTATGATGGCTTCATGCTATATTAGCACTCTAAAACAGAGAGTGCTAATATAGCTGTCCGGGAGGTGGCTGCAATGGAAAAATCCTTATCTTTGACTAATACCGATTCGTTTTTACGTTATGTGACCGAGATCAGTCGGATTCCTCTGTTGACCCAGGAAGAGGAGAACGAACTCGCCCTGCGTTATAAAAAAAATAACGAGCTGGCCGCCGCGCATCGGCTGGTTACCGCCAATCTGCGTTTTGTCGTCAAGATCGCCAGTGAATACCGGGGGTATCGCATGCGCATGATGGACCTGATTCAGGAAGGCAACATGGGCCTGATGCGGGCCGTCAAAAAGTTTGATCCGGATCGGGGATATCGCCTGATTTCCTATGCGGTCTGGTGGATTCGCGCCTATATTCAGGATTATATCATTCGTTCCTGGAGCCTGGTCAAGGTCGGCACCACGCAGCTGCAGAAAAAACTTTTTTTCAAACTCGGCAAGGTGCGGGGTTTTCTCAACGGGGACGAGCTGGATACGGCGGAAATCACGGCCCTGGCCGACAGTCGTGAAGAAGACGCCAAGGTGCGGGATTTCTGTCAGCGGCTCAACGCCCGTGATTTTTCCCTGGATTGTTCCCTGGCCGACAGCGAGACCATCTATCTTGATCTGCTTGCGGACGACAGTGAAGATCAGGAGGAAAGCCTTTTGTTGCGGGAGACCGAGACCGACCGCCGTCGCCTGATCGCTCAGGCGCTGCGTGAGCTGACCTTGCGGGAACGGCAGGTGGTCGCCGGCCGTTTTCTAGGGGACGATGACAAGACTTTGCAGGATGTCGGGGACGAACTGGGGATTACCCGGGAGCGCGTGCGGCAGCTTGAAAGCAACGCCCTGAAGAAACTGGAGAAAATTCTGGGGCCGAAGATCGGTGCCCTGGCCCTGACCTAGAGATTATTTTTTCGCTAAAGCAAGTCCATAAAAAAAGAGCTGCCCAAGGCAGCTCTTTTTTTATGGACGAAGACTAAGATGGGAATAAACTGGGGCCATAGGAAATCGGGAGCGTGTCCCCAGTTTTCCGGTAACGGAGCTTAATTCTGCCGACGACGGCGCAGTCCCACCAGACCGGCAAAGCCGGAACCCAGCAGCCAGACGGCTCCGGGAATGGGGACGTTCGGGGTGTCGTGCGTAACTCTGCCCACAAGATTGTCGTTGCCGCAGGCCATCGTGAAATGGACGGTAAAGCTGGTGCCCAGGGTGAGACCGGAAAGATCCAAGGCGATCGCGTTGTGATTTCCTCCGGTGGCGACCCCGGCTAAATCAGTGCTGAAAAAAGCGGTGTACAGTGAATTCAAGCTCCCGCTGTCAGTGGCTCCGCTGGCATATTTCCAGGGGTCGGACGTGGGGAAGTGGGTCGTGGGGATCAACGTGCTGGAGGCGTCGAGCGCATACCAGGTGGCGGTTCCCGTATTACTGAAGGAAATCGCGTAATCCCAGCTGCCATTGCTGCCGACATCCAGAAAAACATCGCCGGGCTTAATACCGTCTTTGCCGTCGATCAGATCGTAGCCGCCGATCATGGTCAGGGTGGAGGTCTCGTTTTTCCAGAAGAAGGCTTCCATGTCCCAGTCCTGACCGGTGACGGCGTTATATTGGGAGCTGTATTCCACTTCTTGATCTTCCTGGTCGCCGAACCAATTGGTTGAACCATTGCCGACACCGTCAAAAACCGTGATGTTTACCCCGATGGCGCTGTAATCGTAAGCCAGCGCCGGGATTCCGGCAAGAATGAGTAAACCCGCCAAGGCAAGACCGAGCCATACCGATTTTTTCATTTTTCTTTTCCTTTTTTCCTGGTTGAAGAGGTTGTCTTTGAACTTAAAAAGCATGATTTTACGATTGTTCGGTGGTTTTTTCCACCAACCCTGAGCTGCAAACCGATCCGCCACTGATTCTGTATCTTCACTGGTGGGTTAATTAACAAAATCAAAGGATGATGTCTATCAGGCAAAAGTATGAATTTAAAATCAGCGTCAACTTTTTTAAAGCGGGTTTTCGGCGGCGCGATTTTTGGTTCCCAAGAGGTCGGTGTTTCGATATAAGTCTATCCGTATATTGTAAAAATGATGTAACTCATTGTTTTTAATGGAAAATTCGCATAGAAATACTTGACGGAATCCGGCTGAAGTTGTAGTTTGTCTGCAATGGAGTGGTCGTGGTTGGCGAAAGGGGCCGGAAAGTCAGGGGATGGGTATTTATAATCTGGATAAACTTTTTACCCCGGGAGCGGTGGCGGTGGTCGAAGCTTGCGGTTGCGGTTCCCAGGGTAAGGCAGAACAGCTGTTCGCCAATCTGAAGCCCGGGGCCTGGCCGGTGTACCTGATCGGCCCGGCTCCGGCGGCTTCAGCTTCGAAGCCGCCGGAGCCGGGTTTCAGGGCCCTGACGGAGATTCCGGAACCGCCGCCCCTGGTGGTTTCCCTGCTCTCGCTGGCGCAAACGCCGGAGCTGGTCGATCTCTGCGGGCGTCTTGGGGTTGCCGCTTTGATCATCATGACCGGGAAAGGTTCGCGCGGCGATGATCGCCATGAGGCCGAGACCATTCGGCGGGCAAAAAAAAACCGGCTGCGCCTGCTCGGTTTCAATTCTCTGGGGATGGTGGTGCCGGCCCGGAATTTCAATGTCTCTCTGTTTGAAATCCCGGTTCAGGATGGCGGTATCGCCCTGCTCTCGCAGAGCGGAGCGGTGATTTCGTCGATTCTGGGCCGGGCCGCGAAACGAGGGATCGGTTTTAGTCATGTCGTCAGCCTCGGGGCCTTGAGTGATATCGATTTCGGCGACATGATCGACTATCTGGGCTGGTCGGCTAAAGTCAGCTGTATTCTACTGTATATTGAAAATCTGAAGGACGTGAAGAAGTTCATGAGCGCCTGCCGTTCGGTGGCGCGCATCAAGCCGATCGTCGCGATTCGTGTCGGCAAGAGTGAGCTCGGTCGCGAGGTGATCAGAAAACATACCGGTTGTCCGGCTGGCGAGGACCGGGTCTACGATACCGCTTTTCGCCGGGCCGGAATCATTCGCGTCGAGACTGTCGAGGAACTGCTGGATGCCGGGGATCATCTGGTCAGGGGCCGCCTGCCCAGGGGGCGGCGCTTGGGCATTATCAGCAATTCCGGTGGCCTGGGGGTGCTTGCCGTCGACGGTCTGGCCTGTAAGGGTATCAGCGTCAGCGCCCTTTCCCCTGGGCTGGGAGAGAAGATCGGCCGCTATATCTCGCCCTATTCCGGGAATCTCGATCCGATTTGTATCGCAGCTGATGCCGATGATCAGCGTTACCTTAAGGTGATTGACCTCTGTCTGGAGGCGGCCGAGTTTGACCTGCTGCTGGTGATCATGGTGCACAGCCAATGGCTGGAACCGATGCGGCTGGTGCCCCGCATCAAGGTCTTGCCTGCGGCGGCCGAAGTCAATCTGCTGTTTGTCTGGCTGGGTGGGGATCCTTCAAGTTATGAGGTCTCAGCCCAGGCTTTGACCGATGCCCGCACCAAAATCTGTTTTTCAGTGGAGGAAGCGGTTTTAAGTTGTCACTACGCTTTTCGCTACCATGAAAAACTTTCCAATCTTGTGGTGATTCCGCAACGTTACAGCCGGGAACTGGGCTATGATCGCACCGCCCTGGACGAGGCGCGCCGGCAGGTTGAAAAATGGCTGGCGGCCGGGGTTTCCCGGCTGGATTCCGCCACCTCCCGGCAGCTGCTCGAACTTTACGGCCTGCCGGTCAATCCGGTCCGGCGTTTTTCCTCGCTGGCGGAAATCCTGGCACGGGCCCAGGATTTTTCCTATCCTGTGGTTCTCAAGCTTGATTCCGGGAACAGCTTTTTCAAAAGCGACCGCGGCGGGGTTTTGCTTAATCTGCGCAGCCGGGAGGCGGTGATCGAGGCTGCGGTCAGACTTCTGCAACGGTTGGAAAAGGATGCCTGTCAGAGCGCGGCCTTTACCCTCGAAGCGATGGTCGAAAATGTCGATTATGAAATCAATCTCGGTAGTCGCTGGGATGTTGAATTCGGGCCCTATCTTTTTATCGGTTCCGGCGGTCTGCAGGCTCGGGTGGCGGCGGCCGAGGAGGTGATTCTGCCGCCGCTGGACCGTCAGCTCGCCGGCAAGCTGATTTCCCGGACCAAACTTTCCGAATGCTCCCGGATTCGGCCCTTCACCCAAGCCCGGCTGGAGGAAATCCTGATGCGGGTCTCGCAGATGGTGGTCGATCTGCCTGAACTCGCCGAGTTGATCCTGCATCCCTTGACGATCGCCGCGAACGACTTCCGTATTGTCGATGCGAAAATCACCCTGGTCGACCGGGACCTGCGTTCTCCGCATCATCTGTCGACGATTCCCTATCCCAACCAGTATGAATTTACGGAGACCTTGAAGGATGGAACCCGGGTTCTGATCCGCCCGATCAAACCCGAGGACGCCGCGGCTCACCACGAGATGATTTCGGGTTTCTCCCGCCAGACCCGTTATTTTCGTTTTTTCTCCTTTCGGGAGGAGATCACGCCGGAGCAGATGGCCCGTTTTACCCAGATTGATTATGATCGCGATGTCGCGATTATCGCGCAGATTGAACGGGAGGGTAAAAAAATCAGTATCGGCGTCAACCGCCTGATTTACTATCCCCACAGCGAGGAATATGAATTCGCCGTGGTGGTCACCGACGCCTGGCAGGGCAGCGGGGTCGGTCGGCTGCTGATGGAAAAACTGATCTATATCGCCCGGGATCGCGGGATTAAAGAAATTTTCGGCCTGGTGCTGCGTAATAATGTCGCCATGATGCGTTTTGTCAAGGGCTTCGGTTTTGAAATCGTCGAGAGCGAGGAAGATCTTTTTCGGATTCGTCTGCAGCTATCCTGAAGCCTGGCATGGGAGTGATATGAATAAAATGAAAAATTTAAGGTTGTTCCTGGTTGCCGGCCTGGTGCTTTTTCTGTGTCTTCCGGCGACCTTGTTTGCCCGGACCGGTTGGTCGAAAGCGGAGAACCCGGGTTTTTCGGCAGACTTCACTCCCGTTCTGCTGGCGGCCGCCGGGGATGAGCAGGAAATGCTGGGCTTGTTTTATGGGGAAACCGAGCTTGTGACCCGGACCAAACAGCCCCTGCATCAGGTTTCGGGGCTGGTGACGGTTATTGAAAACAATGAGATGCGCCGGCGCGGAGCCCGCGATCTGACCGATGTTTTGCGTCTGGTGCCCGGCATCGAGGTGGTTTTTGATTTTAACGCCTATCCGGTGGTCGTTATGCGCGGCTATCGCAGCAACGCTTCGGAAAAGATTTTATTCATGATCAACGATCACCCGGTCAACAGTGACTGGACCGGCGGCGCGACTATGTTTTTCGCGGAGCCGGATCGGCGCTGTATGGTTCGAGCGCGATGCTGGGGGTGATTAATCTGATCACCCGCAAAGGGGAGCCCGACCGTCTGGGCCTGGACGCGAAAACCGGTTCGCACCGGTTGCAGCGCTACAATCTGGAAGGGGCGATTCGAGACGGCGGCCTGGCGGCCTGGGGGAATCTTAACTATCTCAACAGCGATGGGGCCGGAGTGCGGGTCAAGCGGGACGCGCTCAGTGATGATCCGCTGAACGCCGGCGTTTCCCTAGCTCCGGGCTCCACTCGGGAATGGGTCGAGCGCGGCGATATCAATGGCGGCTTCGCCATTGATGACCTGCAGTTGCAGCTGCAGTATCTCGATCACCGTGACGGCGGTTTCTTCGGCCCCGGCAAGGCCCTGAGCGACGAGACCGAAATGGAGCGCAGTTATTTCTGGAGCGAACTCAGCTGGAAAAAGAGTTTTTTTGACGGCACCCTGCAGGTCAGACCCCGAATCAGTTTCGACCGCCATGTTCTTGATTCTAAATTGGGTCTGCGGCCGCCGGGATTTACCGGGCCCCAGGGCGAGGTTTTCCCGGACGGCAAGCTGGAGATTCAGAGCGGTGTCGTGCGGGCCTTAACCGCGAATCTGCAGTTTGACTGGCAGCTCGGCGCCGATCATCTGTTCAGTTGCGGGGGGGAGTTTCGCTATACGGTGCTGGATCAGGTCAGTTTCAGGGCCAATTTCGATCCCCTGCCCCTGCCGGAGCTGATCGACGTCACGGATCATTTCAGCTGGATGGCGGAAGCCCGGCGCCGGTTTTATTCGGTCTACGCCCAGGATCAGTGGCGTCTTAACGCACAACTTTTTCTGGTGGCCGGGTTACGCTTTGATCATTATCAGGATTTTGGATCGGAAGTCTCCCCCCGTCTGGCCCTGGTCTATCAGCCCCGGCCGTGGTTTCGCATCAAGGCCGCTTACGGTGAATCTTTTGCCGCGCCTTCCTTTCGCAGTCTTTACAAACAGGCGCAGGGCGGTCCTTTTTTGGGTAACCCCGAGCTTGACGCGGAAACCGGCCGCTGTTACGAGCTTGATTTTGAGTTTGAACTGGGGCGCGATCTCGATCTGAGCCTGGCTTTGTACCGCAATGAATTCGAAGACCTGATCAGGGAGGAAACGAATCGGGTGACTGCCGGCAAGATTATGTTTGCCAATGAGGACGAGGTGGTGACCCATGGGGTTGAATTCGGCCTGGTGCGGCGTTTCTCAGGTTTTCTCGAAGGCGGCGACCTGCGTTTCAACCTCGCCTATGCTCATGCCCGGGATCAGGACGGCGAGCCCCTGGCCGGGATTTCCCGCTGGCTCTCGCTGGCGGCGCTTAATTTCAGGTTGTGGCCCGGTCTCAATCTCAATCTGACTTGTCAGTATGTCGGCCGTACCGAGAGGGTCGCCAGGGTGGCATGCGCAGGTTTTCCCGACTATCTGCTTGCAGATGTCACCCTGCGGGCTGTCAATCACGCCCTGCTGCCGCCGGGGGTCGAGGTTTTTGTCGCCGCCCATAATCTCTTTTCGGAAGATTACGCCTATGCCTGTACCAGCGGTGAGCTTCCCGACGGTTATCCGCGTCCCGGCGTTTCTTTTGAGGTCGGCTGTCGGGTTAAGTTTTAGCCGGCGCGTGACCCCCGCGGGCCTGGGGCGGAGTTTTTGCTCTCATGAATCTTGCATGACCGGGGGTTGGCCGCGCGCGCAAGGCTTTGCTTTTTGCGCTGTATCGATTCCGGTTGCCGACTGTAACATGTTGAAATTAAATGGTTATGTTTGAGAGGTGGAGCGAAAAGGAGCGCCGTTTCGCATTGCCTTGCTAAGCCGTTTTTGTAATCGGGCCGGTTTTTTTTGTAACGCAATCAAGTCGCTTTCGGGGTTGTCGTTGCCCGTGAAAATTCTTGAAAAGATTTTCCGGCCTTTGGGCCGCGAGAGTTTCGTCCTGATCGTCCTGGGGCTGTTTCTCGCTTATCCGGATTGTCTGCTCGCCGAGAAATTGAAGGCGACGATTATCTATCAGGCGAGAATCATTCAGCACCAGGAGATCATCAGGTCGTTGCAGGACCCGACCCGGGTCGCGGAGGAGTTTGAACTCGACTTTCTTCCCTTAAGCGGAAAGGCGGAGACCGGTCATCGGGAAAGGCTTCAGCGCGCGGCCATGCTGGTGGCCATCGGCAGCCACGCCCTGCGCTTGGCATTGCAGGAGGGCAACGGTCAACCGGGGCTCTACGCCCTGGTTGCCGAACCCGAGGCTCTCGATCTGGCCACGGACAGTGGTCGGTGGCGGGGACTGCCGTTTTCCGTCCCTTTTGCGACCCAACTGGAAGTGCTCAGGAAATTGCTGCCTGAGGCCGAGCGCGTCGCCCTGGTTTGCAGCCGGGAGCAGCTGCGGGAAATCGAGCGGTTTCGCCGGGTCGCGGAAAAATTGGGATTCGAGGCTGACTGCGGTGTGGTTTCGCAGCAAAATTCACTGGCGGTGATTGAGCGTCTTTACCAGCGTTGCGACCTTTTTTTCATGATTCCGGTTCCAGGTCTGATCAACCGGGTCACCCTTGATAAAATGCTGGAGTTGCAGGCCCGGACCCGGCGCCCTCTGATCGGTCTCTCTCCTGGTTTTGTCAGGCAGGGAGCCTTGCTTTCCATTAATTATACCTTGTCGGTGATGGCTGACTTTCTTTGTCAGGGTCTGACGGCTTACGGTCTTCGGGGGGAACTGATCGACGTGGCTGAAGATTTTGCCGGGGGCGAAGAAAATCTTTTCACGATTTTTCTTAACCGTGACCGGGCGACTTATTTTTCCGTCCTGCCGCCCGCGGCGCTGGAGAAAAATATTGTTTTTGTCGATGGCGGAGGAACTTTGTGAGTTTTGCCGTCCGGCTGCTGGGGGCCTTTCTGCTGGTGACGATCCTGGTCCTGGGCTCGTCCCTGTTCAGCCAGGTCTATATCACCAAAACCGTCGGTCGCCGCTTGCTTCATGATCAGGGTTATCATCGGGTCAAGGTTCTGCAAGCCCAGGCCCGGACCGCGCTTTTTACTCAGAGTGCCCTGCACATCGAGGCCACGGCCAGAAATATGCTGCTCACGCCTGAGATTGAACGAATCATTCTCTATGATGCCGGCGCGCTTTCCTGGCGCTCATGGCAGAACCCGGAGAGTGCGTCGCCTGCCTGGCGGCCGGAGCCAGCCGAACTGCTTCCCTGGCTGCAGGAGGCAGATCCGGACGAACCCGAGGTTAAAACTGTGACCACGGCCGGAGTGATCAGTTTTATTTTACCCTTGCGGCTCAGGTCGTTGAATGAGGAAGAAGGGGCCGTCAGTCCGCTGGGTTTACTTCGGCTTGATATCACGCCGTTGATTTTCGCGGACTATGTCAATCGTATGAAGTGGTTGTTCGCCATGGAAATCGGGTTGATCTCCTTGGCCGCGCTGCTATTGTCAGGATTGCTGGCGCGTCATCTGGCCTCTCCGGTCAATGCCTTGATTGCCGCCGCCGATCGGGTCAGTCAAGGTGATTTCAGCCGGCCGGTCAAGGTTCGGGCCAGTCGTGAAATCGAGGCCCTGGTCGAGGCCTTTAACCGGATGATGGTCGATCTCAAAGAGTTCGAAGCTCGCCTGGCTCAGGCCCGGGACGAGGCCGAAAGCGCGAGTCGGGTTAAATCGGAGTTTCTGGCCACCATGAGCCATGAGATCCGAACCCCGATGAATGGTCTGATCGGCATGGCCGAGCTACTGGCCGGAACCCGTCTGGATGACAAACAGCGGCGTTTTGTCATGAATATCAGACGGTCCGGGGAAAATCTGCTGACGGTGCTCAACGATATCCTTGACCTGTCCCGGGTCGAGGCCGGCAAGATGGTGCTGGAGGAGGTTGATTTTGATCTGCGCGAGGTTTTTACCGAGGTTAGTCGGTTGTTCATGCCGGTGGCGCAAGCCAAGGGCGTCGCTTTCGAGGTTTATGAGAATCCGGAACGTATGAACAGCGTGGTCCGGGGCGATCCGGTCAGAATCCGTCAGGTGTTGCTCAACCTGGTCGGCAACGCCGTCAAGTTTACCAACCAGGGCCGGGTGACCATGGTTCTTTTCCTGCGTTATCGAGGGCGAAAGGCTTCGATTTTTCGCCTGGCCGTCGCGGATACCGGAATCGGTCTCAATGAAGCGGAGCAGAAGATTATTTTTCAACCCTTTCAGCGGGTTGATAGATCGATCACCCGCGATTACGGAGGCAGCGGTCTGGGGCTGAGTATTGTCCGGCGGCTGGTGACCATGATGGGAGGAGAACTGGGGCTTAAAAGTCGTCCGGGTGAGGGCAGTGTCTTCTGGGTTGAATTGACTCTGCCTCACGGCGATGCCGGGAAAGCCACCCCTTTCTGGGACCGGGGCGGGCGCTTGCGCCGCGCACCGCGAATCGAGCTTGAAAAACGCAGGCTTCTGGTGGCCGAGGATTACGAAATAAATCGTGAAGTGATTTTGAACATGTTGGAAAATCTGGGTTGTCGGGCGGACTGGACGGCCGATGGCCGGGAAACCCTGAATGCGGTGCGGGAAAAAGCTTACGATCTGGTGCTGATGGATCTGCAGATGCCGAAAATGGATGGTTTCGCGGCCCTGGCCGAGATTCGGCGACAAGGGATTACGGGCGCCGATGGTTTACCCTTAAAGGTCGTCGCCGTGACCGCCGACGCCATGAAAGGTGATCGGGAAAGATGTCTGGCCGCAGGCATGGATGATTATCTGGGCAAACCGTTTACGGCCGCGGAGCTGGAAAAGGTGATCGCCAGGGTTCTGGGGGCTCGGGAAGCTGAATCCGGGTCCGGCGGCGCTGAGTGTCGGAAAACCGGCGGCAGCGGCCGCTCAGGGCTCGGAAAAGCCTCCGCGCAGGAGCTCAATCGGCGGACTCTGGCTAATTTCGTGGCCGAGATGGGAGGGGGGACCGGAATGCTGGTGGAACGGTTTTGCCAGGCCCTGGCGCTTCAGCGCGAGGCCATTGAAACGGCCCTGCGGGAAAATGATTTGGCCGTGATCGCCGGCGAAGCCCATAAAATCAAAAGCGCCGCCGGGATGCTGGGGGCGGAAAAACTTTCTCTGCTGGCGCGGGAACTTGAGAAACAAGGGCGCCAGGGGAAGGCTGAACAGGTTGCCGATAAGATTTCATTGTTGTTTGCAGAAGCCGCCCGGGTTACGGCCAGGCTCAGGGAATTCCATAATGATAAACGATAGCGCCGATAAAATTGAAGCAAAACACTGCGTTATGGTGGTTGACGATGATCTTTTCAGTCGCCGCAGCCTGTCCGTCTTTCTGCAAAATAACGGCTATCGGGTCTGTGAGGCCGAAGACGGCGCCCGGGCCCTGAGTCTGCTGCGCAACTGCAAGGCCGATTTGATTCTTCTGGACATGGACATGCCGGTCATGGATGGTGTCGAAACCTGCAGGCGTCTGCGCTTGCTTAAGGAATACGCCGATATTCCGATTCTGATGATCACCGGCCTCGACGATGACGACAGCATTAACCAGGCCTTCGCCGTCGGCGCCACCGATTACCTGACCAAACCCTTTCACTGGACGGTGCTGCGCAATCGGGTCAAATATCTGATCATTCAGCTCTACGCCGAAAGAGAGCAGAAACGGCTGGTTAAGGAACTCAGTGAGACCCTGGAAAAGGTGCGCGCCCTGACCGGTTTGCTGCCGATCTGCGCCTCCTGTAAAAAGATCAGGGATGACGACGGCTACTGGCAGGAGGTTGAAACCTATATGGGAGAACACACTGAGTTACAGTTCACTCACAGTATCTGCCCGCAGTGTCGGGAACGGCTTTACCCGGGCAGCAAGAAACCCGACCCGCGTGAGGTCTGACCGCGTTGGTGTATGGAAGGGCGGGTTCGCAGCGGAATTTTTTCTTGGAAAAACGACCCTGGTGTGCTAGAGGCGAAGCCGGTTTTGATTCGTGAAACCTGATTTGCACCCTCAGGGTTGGTTTGCAACCGCAGGTTGTTTTGTAACGCTTGCCGGTTTGCTGCCTGTTTGCCGCCGTCCAGGTTTCCTTCAGAGTGGTTTTTTAAATGCCTTCGTCCGCTTTTGTTCATCTCCATCTGCATACCATGTACAGCCTGCTGGACGGCGCCATTCGCATTCCCGATCTTTTGCGCCGTGCCTGTGATTTCGCGATGCCGGCGGTCGCCATAACCGATCATGGCAACATGTTCGGAGCGGTGGACTTTTATCGTGAAGCCAGAAAACAGGGGGTTAAACCGATTATCGGCTGCGAGGTTTATGTCGCCCCGCAGGGCCGCTTCGTCAAGAATAAACAAAGCGACAAGGAGCAGGATAACGCCCATCACCTGGTGCTGCTGGTCATGGATGGCCGGGGTTACAAAAATCTTTGTCAGCTGGTCAGCAAGGGGTTTCTGGAGGGGTTTTATTATAAGCCGCGGATCGACAAGGAACTGCTGCTCGAATATCATCAGGGGTTGATTGCCTTAAGTGCCTGTCTCGGTGGGGTGATTGCTGCGCCATTGCGGCGCGGGGAGGATGATCAGGCTCGGGCTGAGGTCGAATTCTATCGCGATCTGTTTGATGAACGCCGGTTTTTTCTGGAGATTCAGGAAAATGGTCTGCCGGAGCAGGATCAGGTCAATCGCAAGCTGGTCGGGTTTGCCGAGGAGCTTGGCGTTCCCCTGGTGGCCACCAACGACTGCCACTTTCTCAATCGCGAGGATGCTCACGCCCATGAGGTCCTGCTTTGTGTGCAGACCGGACGGAACATGGATGATCCCAAACGGATGCGTTATCCGGAGGATCTTTATTTTAAATCCGGCGAGGAGATGAGCGCGGCTTTCAGCGAGCATCCGGAGGCGCTCGCTCATACCCTGGAGATCGCCGAGCGTTGTAACTTTGATTTTGAATTTCGTAATTACCGTCCTCCCACCTTTGTCCCCCCGGCGGGAAAATCGCTGGATGACTTTCTCGTCGAGAACTGTCAAAGCGGTCTGGAAAGCCTCTGGCCGCGTATCAGAAAGTTTCATCAGGAGCGTTTTACGGCTGAGCTTGAGAGCGAATACCGGCGGCGCCTTGAAACTGAAATCGCGATTATCCGCGACATGGGGTTCGCCGGATATTTTCTGATTGTGGCTGATTTTGTCAATTATGCCCGGCGGCGAAAAATTCCGGTCGGACCCGGCCGGGGCTCGGCCGCCGGTTCCCTGGTCGCCTATGCCCTGCGGATTACCGATATCGATCCGTTGCCCTACGGCTTGCTTTTTGAGCGCTTTCTTAATCCCGAGCGGGTTTCCATGCCCGATATCGACATGGATTTCTGTATTCACGGACGCGATCAGGTAATTAAATATGTAACCGAGAAGTACGGTCGCGATCGGGTCGCCCAGATTATTACCTTTGGCCGAATGCAGGCCAAGGGGGTGATTCGGGATGTCGGCCGGGCCCTGCACATGCCCTTTGCCGAAGTCGATAAGATCGCCAAGCTGGTTCCCAATGAATTGAAAATGACCCTGGCCAAGGCGGAAACCCTGGAGCCGGCCTTTGCCAAGCTGCGTCAGGGCAGCGCCCTGGAAAGGGAATTGATCGAGGTTTCCTGCGCTCTTGAAGGGCTCAGCCGGCACGCTTCGGTCCATGCCGCCGGAGTGGTGGTTACCGATCAGCCGCTGGTCGAATATCTACCGCTTTACCGAGGCGCCAAGGATGATGACGACGTGGTCGTCACTCAGTACGACATGGGCTTCGTCGAGGAGTTGGGGCTGATCAAGTTTGATTTTCTCGGTCTGAAAACCCTGACGGTCATTGATAACGCGCTGCGTCTGATCAATCGGGACAAGAAGGATGACAGTGAGTTTTTTGATCTGAACCTGATTCCCCTGGACGATCGCGCCACCTTTGAGTTGCTGGCTTCCGGAGCGGCGGTCGGGGTTTTTCAGCTGGAAAGCAGCGGCATGCAGGATCTTCTAGTGCGCCTGAAACCGGAATGTTTCGAGGATATCATCGCTCTTGTCGCCCTGTATCGTCCCGGTCCGCTGGAAAGCGGTATGATTGATGATTTTATCGCCCGCAAGCACGGCCGGCAGAAAGTCGAATACCCCCTGCCTGAACTGGAAGCGATTCTCAAGGAAACCTACGGGGTAATCGTTTATCAGGAACAGGTTATGCAGATCGCACAGAAACTGGCCGGATACTCCCTGGGCCAGGCCGACCTGCTGCGCAAGGCCATGGGTAAGAAAAAAGCCGAGGTCATGGCCGCTCAGCGCGAAAGTTTTCTTGTCGGAGCCCGGGAAAACCGGGTCGACGCCCGCAAGGCCGAGGAGATCTTTGATCTGATGGCCCGTTTTGCCGAGTATGGCTTTAATAAGTCACACTCCGTGGCCTACGGTTATGTCGCTTATCAGACGGCCTATCTGAAGGCTCATTATCCGGTGGAATTTATGGCCGGTCTGCTGATGGAGGATATGAATGATACCGACAAGGTTATCAAAAATATCGCCGAATGCCGGAACATGGGCATCAAGGTATTGCCTCCCGATATCAATGTCAGTGAGTTGTCCTTTACGGTTGTCGGCCGGGATATTCGTTTCGGGCTGGCGGCGGTCAAGAATGTCGGCGGCAAGGCGGCCGCCGAAATTCTTCGGGTTCGGGAGATTGAGGGACAGTTTAAATCCCTCTTTGATCTTTGCTGCCGAATCAACCTTTCCAAGGTCAATCGCCGGGTTCTGGAGAGCCTGATCAAGGCCGGAGCCTTCGATGGCGAGGGGGTCTCCCGTTCCCGGCTTTTCGCCGGAATTGACATGGCCATGGAAAACGGCCAGTCGGCCTCCAGGGACCGGGTTTGCGGACAGCAGTCCCTGTTTGCTTTCGCCGGCGAAGAACTTTCCCGGGATGAAGCCTGCTATCCTGAGGATGTAGTGGCCTGGAGCGATAAGGAAAAATTGCTTTATGAACGCGAGGTTCTGGGTTTTTACCTGAGCGGCCATCCTTTACAGCGTTATGTCGACGAGTTGCGGCGCTGCACCACTTCCAGCGCGGCCGGGCTGGTTCAATGTGAGAATGCGGCTCAGGTCAGGGTCGGCGGTCTTCTCAGCGCCGTGCGCAGTAAACGCACCAAAGCCGGCAAGCTTATGGCCTTCGCGGTGCTTGAGGATCTCAGCGGTTCGGTCGAGGTAACCCTTTTTGAGGAAAGTTTCACCCGGGCCCGGGATTTTATCGCCGACGAAAGCCCGCTGGTATTGGAAGGGCGGGTCGAGGTCAATGATGATCGCAGCAAGGCCAAGATGGTGGTGGAAAAGGTTTTCGGTTTGGAGGAAGCCTTGACTCAGACCGTGGAAAAGATTGTCTTTAAATTGTCGGGCGAGCAGGCGGCGCCGCCCCGCCTGGCTAGGCTGCAGGATCTTCTGCAGCACCATCAGGGTGCTTGCCCGGCCTATATGCACGTGTTGTTGCCTGATTGCGAGGTGGTCATGGCCATGGAAAACTTTCCCTTGCAGCCTTCGGCCGATTTGGTTCATGAGGTCAAAGCCCTGTTTGGGGGTGGGCCGGTGGTTGAGTTGGTTTCCTGAGGGTTTTCCGTGCCGAAAAACCTCACGCGCTTTATTCCCCTGTTCGGCACGAAAAAAACTCCGGCGAGCCTGGCGGAACGGGCCGCCGATAGCAGCTTGTCTTGAGACGTGAAAAGCAGGAAAATCCGGGGCTTAGAAGATGCTGCAAGCGCCCGTCTGAAGAGTGACGAAGATAAGGATATTTTTTATGGGTAGAGTATTTTTATGCAGGCTAACCAATCGAGGAAGGATGGAAGATGAGTAAAAGAGTTGTCGTAGACGCGATGCTGGCGGAACACAGCCAAGTGGTCGTGAATCCTGAACGTAAGGAAATGATTCGGGCCGCGGTAGCTAATCGTGAAGCTCTGGTGGCCGCCAGTGGTACTCTGGCCACCTGGACTCCGCCGGAATCCACCGGGCGCAGTCCCAAGGATACGCTGATTGTCAAAAGAGTCGCGAGCGAGGCCAAGATTGATTGGGACTCTCCGAGCAATAATCCGGTCTCGGAAGAAACCTTTGCCATGATCTTTGCCGATGCCCTGGCGACGTTGAGTCAAAAGAAGAGCCTTTATGTGACCGACCGGGTTCTGGGCGCGGATTCGGCTTACGCCCTGCCGGTCAGGACCGTCAGTGACAAAGCCTTGACCGCATTGTTTACCGACAATATGTTTCGCCCCTTACCGGCCGATATTAAGCGCAGTATCTTTGCCGACCAGGGCTTTACCCTACTGGCCCTGCCCTATGACAAACTCGATCGGGAACGTTACCAGGGGCGCTTGCGGAACCTGGCCGATGGTCGGGCCTCGGATCTGGCGGTGGTTATTGATCTTGATCTGCGGGTGGGCATCGTTTACGGATCAGCTTATTGCGGCAGCGTGAAAAAATTGATGTTTTCCGTGATGAACTACATGCTGCCTGAGGTCGGCATTCTGCCGCTGCACTGTTCCGCCAACGAAGGCGCGAATGGTCATGTGGCCTTGCTGCTGGGGCTTTCCGGAACCGGGAAAACGACCTTGTCGGCCGACCCCGAGAGAGCTTTGTTGGGGGACGATGAACATGCCTGGAGCGTGAACGGTATCGCCAACTTTGAAAACGGCTGTTATGCCAAGATGATCAATATCGACCCGGAAAAAGAACCAGAGATTTACCGGGCCGTCATGCAGGAGAAGGACTATCTTGAGCACGGTTCGATTGTTGAAAACGCGATGTTTTATCCGGACGGCTCTTTTGATTTCAATGATGAGCGTCTGACCCCCAATTCAAGGGGATCATATTTGCTTGCCGAACTCAGTAATGTCAAGGCTGCTTCCGTGGCCGGCCATCCGCAGACCATTCTTTTCCTGACCGCGGATGCCAATGGGGTGCTGCCGCCGATCAGTAAACTTGATCCGGACCAGGCGATGTTGTGGTTCATGATGGGTTACACCAGCAAGCTGGCCGGTACCGAGACCGGAATCGACGAGCCGGTGACGGCTTTTTCCCGCTTTTTCGGAGAACCGTTCATGCCCTGCAATCCGGATGTTTATGCCGGACTGCTGGGGTCGCGTCTGAAGACCTACGAGGCCGAGGTTTTTCTGGTTAATACGGGCTGGAGCGGCGGCGCCTTCGGTCAGGGGAGACGGATGGATATCAATCTGACCCGGGCCCTGGTCAAGGCGGCCATGAATGGTGAGCTGAAAAAGGTGGAATATCTTGACGATGAAATTTTTCATGTCAGGATTCCACGAAGTTGCCCAGGGGTGCCGGCGGAGATTCTTAATCCGCGTGATACCTGGCAGGATAAGGATGCTTATGACCGGCGGGCGCGGAAACTGGCCGGAGAATTCGCGGCCCATTTCCGTAAAGCTTACGGCAACAAGAACATCGCGGCGGAAATCGCCGCACAGTGTCCCGGCAGCTGAAACCGGCAGCGGGCCGGTCAGGCGTCAGTGGTCTTCTCCCCGGAGACGGCTGACGCCTGTTTTTTTCTGCTCCGCATGAGCAGAAAATAGATAACGCAGCTCAGGAGCAGCAGCGGGGCCAGGATGGAAAAAGCCTGATGTGAGTAGTGGCGGATCAGCTCCTGGTTATTGCCGACCAGATAGCCGATAACGGCAAGAATTACGACCCAGATTCCGGCGCCCAGCGCCGTGGCCAGAATAAAGGGCAACAACGGCAGGCGGGCGATGCCGGCGGGGAAGGATATATACTGGCGGATGCCGGGGATCAGGCGCCCGATAAAGGTGCCGAAAATGCCGTGCTCGTTAAAATAACTCTCGACCCGGGCAAAAGCCGCCGGAGTCAGGCCGAAATAGCGGCCGTAACGCAGCAGCACCGGGCGCCCCAGCCTGAGCGCCAGCCAGTAATTAAATAAGGCCCCGAGCACGCTGCCGAGAATGCCGGCGGCGATTACCAGAAAGATATTCATTTCACCCTGCTGGGAAAGATAGCCGGCCGGAGGAATCACGACCTCGCTGGGAAAGGGAAAAAATGAACTTTCCAGAAACATCATGAACACGATGCCGCTGTAACCGAGCTTGCCGACGATGGCGACGATGGTGGCGATGAGTTTGTGAAGTAATGCCATGTTTGGGGGCCTCAGCTCAGGGCCAGCAGTAGGGTGGCGATGCCGGCGATCAGGCAGTAGCCGGCAAAGAAGCTCAGGCGTCTTTTTTTAATGATTAAAAGCAGTAGTTTCAATGACATGAGACCGGTGATCAGGGCTGCGGCAAAACCGTCGAGGCAGGCCGGAAGCTGCTCCGGCGGCAGGGTGCTGATTTCCTTCAGATTCAAGAGAACGGCCCCGGTGATCGCCGGAATTGAGAGCAGAAAGGAAAAACGGGCCGCGCTTTCTCCCGCGATTCCAGCTAACATCGCGGCGGCGATGGTGGAACCGGAACGGGAAATGCCGGGCAGAATGGCCAGGCCTTGCACCGTGCCGATGAGGAGGGCGCTTTTGCCGTCGACCACGGTTTTTTCAGGGGTGATTCTTTTTTCCGCCAGCCATAAAAGCAAGGCGGTGATCAACAGCATCAATCCGACCAGATCAAGGCGGTTGAAAACTGAGGTGAAAAATTTTTTCCCAAAAAAACCGACGATTCCGGTGGGGATGGAAGCCAGCATGAGCATGAAAAAGAGATGGCGGCGATCCTTGGTGTGAGGTTCGGGACGTAAAACGGCGCCTGCCAGCATGGTTATGTCTCTGCGAAAAAAGATGACTACCGCCAGCAAGGTTGCCAGGTGGAGAAGAATTTCAAAGACGATTCCCGGCTGGTGCCAGTTGGGCAGCAGGTGTTCGGCGATGACCAGATGTCCCGAACTGCTGACCGGCAGGAACTCGGTGACTCCCTGAATAATGCCGAGAATGATGGTGTTTATGGTTGACAAAGGCGCTCTCTTTTCGCTGGTTAGGGGCTGTCGGGTCGGGACTCATAGCAGAGCCTTGGGTACTTGTCAAGCCGCCCTCTCTTTGGTTAACATCATTTGATAGTCAAAGAATAATTATTAATGATGGGTAACCTAAAGGCGCCGGAGTCGGCGAGCGGTGTTGTCAGTGCCGGTTTTTCGGTGGTGATTTGTTAACAGTCGCGGCTTGTCCGGTTTTTTTGGCCCAGGTTTGCCGGAACTTTAGCGCAATTTCTTCTTGACACTGATAAAGTATTGAAAATAAAGGGAAATGTAGTTTGGCTGGAAAATGACTGGGTTTTCTGAAAAAGCCTGTACTTTAGCGGGCTTAGCCTCGCCAAGTAGGTTGTCAACAAGTTTTTAGCAGCGTGGCAATCCCTATATAATAATGCGTTTCAGGCTTTTTTGATTGATTTAAAAACATGTTTTATAAATTTGGCATGATTTTTTATGTAATCTTTTTTTGCAGGTTATTTATCTGTTATTGCAGCTTTTTTCATAATAATGAGGTTGGCATTGAGGCCTGGTGCTTCAGGGCCTGTGTTCAGGTGGAAAAAATATAAAATCAATTTGTGAGGATCTTCAAGCGATGACAAAAAAAATAGTTGCTCTGGTGCTTTCTCCCCGAGAACTGGGGAATTGCGAAATTCTGGTGAAGGAAATCTGTCGGCATTTGCCGTCGGCGCACGACCTGCAGTTGATTCGGCTTACCGAGAAGAAAATCAGGCCCTGCAAAGCCTGTTACGCATGTCTGGTCAGTGGTAAATGCCCTTTGGAGGATGATTTTGCGGCCGTTGCTCAAACCCTGGCGGGGGCGGATGCCCTGATCATCGCGTCCCCGACTTATTTCATGGGAGCCAACGGCATGCTTAAGGTTTTTCTGGACCGTTGCCTGCAAATGTATGGGATCTCATTGCGCGGCAAGCCGGTTCTTAACCTGGTGACCGCGGGAATTCGGGGAGAGGCCGGTTACAGTGAAATGATGCTGAATAGTTTCAGCCTTATTCTGGGGTTGGAGATCAAAGCGTCCCAGGTTTTTTATGGGGCGCTGCCGGGCGAGATTTTTCTTGAGAATGAAGAACAGCTGCGGCGGGCCGCAGCCTTGGGCCGAGTGCTGCTTGGCGAAGAAAAACGTGAGGTTGCGCCTTGGACCTGCCCCTTGTGCGGCAGCGATGTGATTCAATTGTTGGGGGAAAACCGGATGCAGTGTATGGTTTGCCGTAACTACGGGCGGTTGCAGTTGCATGGGGAAAACGTCGGTCTGCAGGTCGAGGTTAACCCTGAGAATATCTTTTTCACGGCTGAGCAAGCCGGCCGTCATGGCCTCTGGCTTCAGGAAATGAAAGCCAGGTTCATGCAATTAAAAAGGCGACTGGCTTCCCTGACCCTGGAATATAAGGATCAGGGTACCTGGGTGTGAACCTGTTTTCTCAGGAGAATCCCTGGGCGGTCATGCGGAGGGCCAGGACGTCATGAAAAACTTCCAGAAAGGCGTTTACGGCATTCGGATCAAACTGACTGCCTGAGCCGTCCTTGATTTCCTGAATAGCAACCTTGAGGGGCAAGGGTTTGCGGTATGAACGCGCCGAGGTCATGGCGTCAAAGCTATCGCAGACCGCGATAATTCGGGCCATATAGGGAATCCTGTCGCCGGCCAGACCCTTGGGGTAGCCCGAGCCGTCAAACCATTCATGATGAGCTTCGATAATCGGCAGCAGATGGGTCAGAAAAACGAGGGGCTCGAGAATTTTCACGCCTTTGCCCGGGTGGGTCTTGATGGTTTCGTATTCGACTTTATTAAGTTTGCCCGGCTTATTGAGTAACTGTTCTGAAATGCCGATCTTGCCGATGTCGTGCAGTTGAGCGGCATAAAGCAGATCGAGTCGTTCATTTTCGGGCAGATTCAGGACCTCGGCCATCATGGTCGAGTATTCAGCGACCCTTTTTGAATGTCCCTGTGTGTAGCGGTCTTTTTCTTCGATGGCCAGAATGAATGAGCTCACGGTTTGCACCACCCGGTTATGAAGGGCCTGCGTGGTTTCTTCGATCCGTTTTTCCAGGGTGGTATGATAGTTGATTTTTTCTTCCTGCAGGGCCCTAAATTCCAGGGCGCGGTTGAGGAGCAGGAGCAGTTCCTTGACCCGGAAAGGTTTGGTCATATAGTCAAAAGCTCCAAGCCGCATATGGTCGAGAGCCATGTCGAGCTGGGCGAATCCGGTCAGGATGATAACCGGAATCAATGGATAATTTCGGGCGACGTGCGAAATTACCTGGTCTCCTGAAATCTTGGGCATTTTGAGATCGCAAATGGCGGCATCGATTTCCGCGTGATAGATGTCAAGCAGGGCGATGGCTTCGTCACCGTCGCAGGCCTTGAGGTAGGCAAAACCGAGATTTTCCAGCGTTTCAGCCAGAATCTTGCGGATATCTTCTTCGTCATCGACGATCAGGATCAGCTTTTTATTGTTTCGCATCGAAAAGTCTTCTCATAAAAAAGCGGCTTGGAAATGACCTGACGGTCCTTTAAGTTGTTGCTCGGTTGTGCCGGCAGGCCTTTTCAAAGAAGTTGCAATGATTTGACAAGGGATGGTTTCGTTACCGGTAAACGATCTTGCAACGTCGTCAGCATAATAATGTTTGCCTTTAAAATGGCGCACTTCGGTCTGAACTCAGAAGCCGTATCTTGTATAAAGACTTCCGGACAATGTATTGTTTGTTGTAACGTTTGTCAAGCGCTCATCCTCAACGTCCGTCGGGCTCCCTGGTCTGATTAAGAGTCGGGCTCGCCGGTCATGATTATCCCGGAAAACTTCCTTTTGGATCAAAATCCGGGACTGGACCCTTAATGTACGGCCCCGCGCCCGAAGGAATTTACGTATGTACTCGGCTAAAATCATGTCGCTTGATAAGCTTTCCCGAATCTTGGCGACGGAGCGTCAAAATTCAAGGCAGGTTGTGTTCACCAATGGTTGTTTTGATATCCTTCATCCCGGTCATGTAGGTTATCTGGCCGCGGCGCGAGAGCTGGGCGATCTTTTGGTGGTTGGCCTGAATTCCGATGCCTCGATTCGTCGTCTGAAAGGCGAGCGGCGGCCGATCATGCCGGAAGCCTCCCGTGCTCAACTGCTGGCCGCCCTGGCCGCGGTTGATTTTGTCACTATCTTCTCCGAGGACGATCCTTATGCGTTGATTAAAATTCTGCGGCCGGAAATTCTGGTTAAGGGTGGTGACTGGGAGCCTTCTGCGATTGTCGGCGCGGATCTGGTCAGAGAAAATGGCGGCCGGGTGCTCTCCCTGCCTTTCATGGAGACCTATTCAACCACGGCGATTATTCAGGAAATTCTTCGGCGCTATTGTTAGCGGCGGCGCGAGGGTCAAGTTTGTGTCTCAAGGGCCGAAACCCTTTGCGCTCAGGATGCGGTTCCGTCTGGGGTGCATCGAGCAACGTTTTCAGTCCCTCTTTGCGCTGGCTTGTTGGAGGTTACTTTAATTTGTTTTCGAGGAGGAGCAGACAGGCGGCTTCTTCCGGGTAATTGCAGGGGGTCAGAACCAGTTCTTCGGCGCCGCAGTGTTGAGCCTGGCACAGGGTTTCCTGCAGCTCTGACAGTAAGACGGTTCGGTTTTGGCCGTCCGGACGGGGAACTTCAAACTTGAAGATGGCCTTGTCCGGGAAAAGATTTTTCCCCTGCATGAAAATCTGTTCCATGATCGGACTTAAGTGATCGTCCGCAAGTTCAAGTTCCCTTTTGATTCTGTCCT
Organism: Pseudomonadota bacterium; assembly: GCA_011049115.1. Classification (NCBI taxonomy): domain Bacteria; kingdom Pseudomonadati; phylum Pseudomonadota; species Pseudomonadota bacterium. The sequence continues at coordinate 10,778 of DSCM01000001.1, read as the reverse complement.
GGTAAGCCATCACCATCAAGTAGTCGGCCTGAGACGCGGCCAGTGATTTCGGGGTACAGGCAAACCAGTTGCGGCCCCAGTCCTGATTCAGGAACGGTTCATAATGAACATTCTGAGCGCAGATCAGTCCGGGGCGGATTTGCCGACAAGCGCTGAAAATGGCATTGGCCAGCTCCTGCAGGATGAGGGCCTGGTCATCCCGCCAGCGAAAAAAGCGCTTTCGGTAGGCCGTGATTTTACGTCGGTCGGGGCTGAACCGGTAAAGATCATCAGGGTTTGGTGAAAGTTCGGGGATCTTTTTGAAAAAACCCTGATGATGGCGGAGCATCAAATCATCCTGCAGTAAAATACCGTCAATCGGCCCGGCGGCCAGGTCGCGAAAAATCTGCAGCAGCAAGCCTTGACTGGAACATTCGCTCGGATCAAGCAGCTGTTTTTCCTCATACAGACAATCTTTTTCCAGATCATAGCTGGTTAGCGGGAAGGCGACTTTCCGGCCGTAGGCGGCCTGCAGGGTGGTCATCCAGGCGATGACGCGCAGACCGACACGATGCGCGGCCGCGCCGGCCGGAGTCAGCAGATCAGCGATGACCGGTACGGCGCCGTTCTGAAAGTAGACCCCTTCCATAAACCTATTTCGAGCCTCATGACCGATCGGACCATGATAGCGGTCGCCACGATTATGAAAAACTCGCAGAATGATGGTGTTATAGCCACAAGCCTTTAGCTCTTCCAGATAGCCCTGAAAGGCCGGCCAGGAAGTTTCGCTGATGACGGAAATCTGGGCGGCAATCAGTTTCTCTTTGCGGGGGGCGGCGCCGCTGGGGACGACCGCCAGCAGCCAGAGGCAGCAGCCCATAATTGCCGGAAATACGGCTTTCCTGGTTTTTTTCATAGGGTCTTGGTCAGGAGAAAAGGGCGGCCGCCAGTTCCGAGATCGTTGCTATTTCGTGAATGACGGTCCGGTTGCGGGCCGGCGACGAGGTCGGATTGCCGTCGGGCAGAATGATTTTTTTAAAACCGAATTTCATGGCTTCGGCGACGCGCTGGTCAATCATATTGATTCTGCGAGTTTCACCGGTAAGGCCGACTTCTCCGATTACCAGCGTGGTCGGCGGGACGGGTTGATCCAGATGGCTCGAAAGAACCGCGGCGATCAGGGCCAGGTCAAGAGCCGGTTCAACGACCTTCAGGCCGCCGACAAGGTTGAGAAAGATATCTTTGTTGTTGAAGTTAAGGCGCAGTCGTTTTTCCATGATGGCAATCATCAGGGCGGCCCGATTGCGATCGATGCCCAGGGTGGTTCGTCGAGGGATGCCGCCGGAAATCGCGGTGCTGACCAGAGCCTGAAGCTCCGTCAGAATCGGCCGCGAACCTTCGATGGTGGCGCTGACTAGGGATCCGGCCAAATTGACCTGGCGCTCGTTAAGAAAAATCCGCGAGGGGCTGTCGACTCCGATCAGGCCGCTGCCCGTCATCTCGAAGACCCCGATTTCATTGGTTGAACCGAAACGATTCTTGACGGCTCGTAAAATGCGATAAGGATACTGAGTGTCTGATTCAAAATAAAGGACCGTGTCGACCATGTGCTCCAACAGTTTGGGCCCGGCAATGCTGCCGTCCTTGGTGACATGGCCGATAATGAAGATCGGAGTCCGGGTCAGCTTGGCGATTTTGACCAGATGGGAAGCCGCCTGTCTGATCTGGTTGGTGGAGCCGGGGGGAGATTTTATCTCGGGGCAGTGACAGGTCTGAATTGAGTCAATCACCAGCGCGCTCGGTTTTAGCTTGCGAAAATGGCCGATGATATTGTCAATTTCAGCGGCGGCCAGAAAGTAGAGGTGATGATTCTCAATCCCCATTCTCAGACTGCGGATTTTACTTTGGTACGGGGACTCCTCGCCGGAGACATAGAGGGTGGGTGACTCGGGTCGACTCAGCTGGTTGAGAATCTGCAGCAGCAGGGTCGATTTGCCGATGCCCGGATCACCTCCGACCAAGATTACCGAACCCCCGACCACGCCGCCGCCCAGAACCCGGTCAAATTCTTCAATTCCGGTTTGGCGGCGGGGCTGGTCACGGTCATCCAGGGTGGAAAGCGGTTGCGGCCCGTGGCTCTCTCCGAGTTCTTCAATGACGGCCAGAAGTTGCGGGTTTTCCTGACGCTCGACCGGGGTTTCCGCTGGGGCCTCCCGCATTGATTCCCATTCCTCGCAACCAGGGCATTTGCCCAGCCATTTAGCACTTTGATAACCGCAGACCGTGCAGAAGAAAGAGGTTTTGTTTTTTTTACTCGACAAAATCGTTATCCTTTGCGGCGAAAATGAAGGTTCAGAAGCATGCCGATCAGAATCATGGAAGTCAGCATGGAAGTGCCACCATAGCTGAAGAGGGGCAGGGGAATGCCGACCACCGGCATGAGGCCGGAAACCATGCCGATATTGATGGTGATCTGCCAGAAAAAAATCGCCGCGATACCGCTGCCCAGGTAACTTCCGAAGGTATCCCGGGCTTCCATGGCGATGTTCAGACTGCGAAAGAGAAAGGCCAGATAGAGGGTCAGCAGGATGATACAGCCCAGGAATCCCCATTGCTCGGCATAAGCGGCAAAGATGAAATCTGTATGTTGTTCGGGAAGGAAATGCAGGGTATTCTGGGTGCCCTTGAGAAAACCATTGCCGAAGAATTTGCCGGCCCCGATCGCGATCTTGGACTGAGCGATATGGTAGCCGGAGCCCAGGGGATCATTTTCAGGATCGAGAAAGGTCAGCACCCGTCGGCGTTGATAGTCGTGAAGAAACTGCCAGCCGATTGAACCGCAGATCAGGGCAGCGGTCATGATTGTCGCCAGAGTCCGCCTGGTTATGCCGACAATCAGGATCACGACCCCGGAAATCAGGAAGATCAGCAAGGCGGTGCCCAGGTCAGGCTGTTTCAGGATAAACAGACAGGGCAGTAAGACGATTGCCAGGGGGGGCAGTAACTCTCTCAGATTATAGGGGGGGGGCAGCCGGCGATTACTGAAATAACGGGCCAGGGCGAGAATGACGGTTATTTTAACAAGTTCCGAGGGCTGCAGGTTGAGTCCCCCGAGCGAAAGCCAGCGCGTCGCTCCCATGTGTTGAGAACCGGCGACCTCGACCGCCACCAGTAAAAGCAGACTCAGACCGTATAATGGGTAGGCTGCATGATAGAGATAATTATAGTGAAAAACAAAAACCAAGGTGCCTACGCCCAGGCCGATTCCGAACCAACTGCACTGACGCCGGCTGAAAGCCGTGAGCCAGCCGGCGTTTTCCGGGGTGTAGGTAGCGCTGTAAATGGTCATGATGCCGAGACCCACCAGCAGGCAGGTCAGGATCAAGGTGGCGTAATCAAAATCATACAGACGATTACGCTCCAGGGGTTGTTGAATCAGCCTTCTTCCGGGCAGGGATATGAAGTCATCACTGGCCTTGTCGATGCGATGCGGCCGATATGAATTTCCGGGGGAAATCGTCATTTGGGGGCGCTATGTCCTTTAATGTCGGCTGGGCCACAAGCCGGTTGCGCCCGGGAGCGCGCCAAAACCTTATTCTTGACCCAGGCTTTGGGTTTCTGCGGGATAATTTCAGTCGACATCTAAAGATTCATCCTTGCGGGTCAAGCTTTAAGGTTTTTAGTGCCTTACAGGTTGTTTTCTTGTTTTTTTTCAACATTTTCTGCGACAACAAATAGCAGAAAATGTTCTGATGAAAGTACCTGTTTGCGAGCCGTAAGGCCGCCTTGGGGCTGCGGAGCTCGCGGTTGCATTAGTTTTCCAGGTAGAACTTGATTGCCTCACGAGCAATCGGAGCCGCGACTGAACTGCCATGGCCGCCATGTTCGATGATTACCGCAACCGCGATGGTGGGCTTGTCATAGGGGGCGAAGGCCGCAAACCAGGCATGGTCGCGAAGGTGCCGAGGAGTGTTTTTCTGATTTTTCAGATCGTCAAGGTGCTGTTTGACCACCTGCGCGGTGCCGGTTTTGCCCGCCATTTCCCAAGGCTGATTCTTGATGCGGGCCTGGTAGGCGGTACCCCGTTTGTCGTTAACTACCTGCCAGAGGGCTTGGCGCACGGTTTCCATCTGCGCCTTGCCGGTTTCAATTGGCCGGCCTTGCCGGTTGCCGTCAGGTGGTCCGGAAACCTCACATTTTATCTCGGTTTTCAGCAGATGGGGTTGATAATAAGTGCCGCCGTTGGCGAAAACCGCATACAGGGACGCGATTTGCAAGGGCGTGGCGGTCAGATAACCCTGGCCGAGAGCTACCGACAAGGTGTCTCCCGTATACCACTGATCGTGGATGTATTTCAACTTCCATGAGGAGGTGGGCAGAAGCCCGCTTTTTTCTTCCGGCAGTTCAATGCCGCTGCATCGTCCGAGGCCGAAGGCGGAGCTGTAGGCGGCAATCCGGTCAATTGCCAGGCGGGTGGCCAGATTATAGTAATAAACATCGCAAGATTCACGCAAGGATCCCGCCAGATCAACATTGCCGTGGCCGTAACGGTTCCAACAACGAAAATTGCTGGCGCCCAGGGTCAGGGAGCCGCTGCAGTGGAACTTGGTCGCCGGGGTTACGATCTGGTCGTTCAAAGCCAGCAGGGCGAGCAGGGGTTTAAACGTCGAGCCGGGCGGGTAACGGCCTTGCACGGCCCGGTTCTGAAGGGGTTTAAAGGGGTTTTCATTGATTTCCCGCCAGTTTTCACTGGAAATCCTGGTTGAAAAAAGGTTGTTGGAAAAGGCCGGGGTGCTGACCAGGGCCAGAACCTCGCCATTATTGGGGTCCAGTGCCACCAGACTTCCGACCTCTTCGCCCATGAGCTTGAAAACGTATGCCTGAAGTTCGATATCAATGGTCAGGGTCAGATGACCTCCTGAGCGCGCAGGTTGGTCGGTGTGGCTGGCCAGTTCACGCCCCCGGGCATTGACCTCGACCTGGCGTATACCGTCAAGGCCGCGCAGGTGATCCTGGTAGCGGGCTTCGATGCCGCTTCTTCCGACCAGGTCATCCCGGGCGTAGCTCTGATAGGCCGGTTGGCGGAGTTCATGGTCGTTGATGAATCCCAGATAACCGATAATGTGAGAGCAAATTTCATCGTAGGGATAGACACGCATGGGCTCGGTTTCGATCAGAATCCCCGGCAGTTCATATTTGCGGGCTTCGATTCGGGCCAGCTCATCCGGGCTGAGATTCTTTTTCAGGGTCAGGGGGCGATGGCGGGTAGCCGGGGAGGTTTCCCGATACGCGGTGATAATCACATCGGGTTCGAGGTTGTCGATCTGAGCCGCCAGAATGGTGGCGACCTCTTCTATCTGATCGATATTTTCCGGAACCATTTGCAGGTTGAAGGCCAGGGAGTTGTCGGCGAGAAGCTTGCCGTTGCGATCATAAATCATTCCGCGCAGGGCCCGGATGCGGCGGACTCGTATTCGGTTATCCTGTGACCGTTGTTTAAAATGGTCTCCCATGACGATTTGCAGATACCAGAGTCGCATGACCAAGGCGATAACCACCACCGCCATGGCGAGCATGATCAGTCGACCATTGGCCAGAATCTGTTCGCGCTTGCTTTTTCTGAGATTGTCAACCTTGCTCATGAGCACCGCGGGAAGCCTGAGGGAAAGGGACGCCCATTTCAGACTGAGAGCTGATTGCCGCCGTCAGGCTGGCAACGCTCGGTTATGGTAAACAGGAAGAACAGCAGGGGCAGGGCGAAAAACGCAGTGCTCAGGGCGGCCCCCGTGGTTTGCAGTAAGAACAGGCCCAGGGTCGGGGAGGCGACGCTGGGCAGGCTGTAAATGACCGTCATGATAGCTTTTGCCAGGCCCGTGACCAGCGCCTGCGGCAAAAGGTTGTTCAGGAAGATCGTCTGGTTGAGCCCGTAGCCCGCAAAAAATATAAAAAGGTAGCTTAGTGGTTGCCCGATACCGGGGAAACTGCCGAAAAGGGAGGCGCACAGAGCAATGCCCGCGGCGGAAAGCAGAACCCTTCCTTTGAGAGGGCGTGAACTCAGGAAGATTATCAAAGCCAGATTTAAATCCGGAATAAGATAAACCGGAACTCCGAGATGGGGAAACAGGGATGATTCGATCGCGCTCAAAAATAGGGCTCCCAAGGTAAACGGCAGTGGAGACAAAAACGATAATTTCATGGTTTGGAACCGCGCCTCGGGTTACTCGGCCGGGGATGATGAGGGGACGATATACACTTCTTCAATGGTATCCAGATCAAATTCCGGTTTAACGATGATTTCCTGACTCAGATCGTTCTCGTTACGGTTGGCGGAGATGACGGTGCCGACCGTCATCCCTTTGGGGAAGATATTGTCAAGTCCTGAGGTGATCAGAAGGTCGCCGATTTTGACGTCGGCGGAGTTCTGCAGATGGGCCAGGCGACAGAGTTTGCCGGCCCCCTGAAGGATGCCGCGGACCCGGTTGCGCTGCACGATGACATCGCAGGCGCTGTTCTGGTCAAGCAGGAGGAGAACCTTGGCGGACAGGGGAGCGCAGGTGACAATCCGTCCGACCAGACCTTCCGGGGTAAAGACCGGATTGTTGAGCTTCAGTCCCTGTCGGGAGCCGCGATCGATAATGAGAATATGCGAGAGATTGTCGGTCTGGCGACCGATGACATGGGCGGCCAGACCTTGTTCTAGCAGGCTATCACGCTGTTTTAACTGGAGTAATTTGTGCAGGCGTAAATTTTCGTGCTTGATTTCCGCCAGTTCGGCCAGACGATAGCGAGCCCTAGCCAGCTCTTTTTCCAATTGCTGGTTTCTGGCCTTGATTCCGACCAGGTTTATATAGCCGTCGAACAGCTTGCCGCAGCCCGAAAAACCGAGGTCAATGCCTTTCTGAAGAGGATAAACCATGGTCAGGGCGGCTCTTTCCGCGATGCTTAAGAGATTGCCGCCTTTCTGCAGGCCGAAACTCACACAGAGCGTGAAAAAGATAAAAATCAGAGCGGAGCTGAAAATCAGCGGCAGACGACGACTTAAGGAGTTCATCTACTGAATAATGGAAAGGTTAATTCCTGTGTCAGAATAATGGCTTGGTTTGGCTGGCAACAGCTTGCAAGTTGTTAGTTGAAGGTTCCAAAATTGCCGCGTCACCGACTCGGTAAACGTTAGCGCCATATTAATCACTTTGGGTTACTTCCCGCAGCAGAGTGAGGTTGTCAAGGACCATTCCTGAGCCTCTGACAACGCAGGTCAGAGGCTCGTCGATGACGGTGATCGGCAGTCCGGTTTCATGTCGCATCAGGCTGTCGAGATTGCGCAATAGGGCGCCTCCTCCGGTCAGCATGATGCCCTTGTCAACGATGTCGGCGGCCAGCTCGGGCGGAGTTGTTTCCAGAGCCACGCGCACGGCGTCGAGAATGGCGTTGACCGGCTCGGTCAGGGCTTCACGGATTTCGTCGGAGTTGATTTCCAGGGTCTGGGGAACGCCGGCGACCGTATCCCGGCCTTTGATCATCATGGTTTCAGGCTCGTCCAGCGGAGCTGCGGAGCCTAGTTGAATCTTGACCTGCTCGGCCATCCGTTCGCCGATCAGCATATTGTATTTGCGTCTGATATACTGGGAGATCGCTTCATCAATCTTGTCGCCGCCAACCCTGACCGAACGGGAAAAGACAATTCCGGCCAGCGAGATGACCGCGACTTCGGTTGTTCCTCCCCCGATATCAACCACCATGTTGCCGGCTGGTTCCGTGATCGGTAGGCCGGCACCGATGCCCGCCGCCATGGGTTCTTCGATCAGGTAAACTTCGCGGGCGCCGGCGGATTCGGCCGATTCCTTGACGGCGCGGCGCTCAACCTGGGTAATGCCAGAGGGCACGCAGATGACGGTCCGCGGTCGCACCCATTTTTTGCGTTTATGGACTTTGGTGATAAAATGGCGCAGCATGGCCTCGGTTACTTCAAAATCGGCGATGACGCCGTCCTTCATGGGGCGAATGGCGACAATGTTGCCGGGGGTGCGCCCCAGCATGAGTTTGGCCTCAGTGCCGACCGCGAGAACCTTTTTGGTGCCGTTGGAATTGCTCTGGACCGCAACCACGGAGGGTTCGTCGATAACAATCCCTTTACCCTTAACGTAAACCAGGGTGTTGGCGGTGCCGAGGTCGATAGCCAGGTCGCTGGAAAATAAACCGAATAATGAGCTGAACATTAATGAAGTTCCTGTTTGGTTACGGGAGTTCGAAAGGTTGAAATCGCACGCGCATCAGCAAGGTAGGTTCTGGGCGTTTTCCAGGCTTGAGGCGCGTGGCAACCGGTTAATTCAGAGGGTGGTTGCAAACCGAAGGCATGTTATCAGGGAAAAGGCTAAAATTCAAGGAAAAATAAATGGTTCCGGGCTTTTAAAAACTGAAATCGGATTCTGCTCAGGAAGTTGTCTCGCTGAAACTGAATTTCCGCGAAGTCCCGAGGACAGGCCAGAGTTTTTGTGGAAAAGCAGGTTTTTTGCCAGAGCCGCCGCGGCCGGTGCGCGGAGCCCGGCTGAATTGTCGGCTTGACTAAGGCGGGGGGATAAGATAATCATGGACGCGCCGGGCCGGGAGTATTCAACCCCTGCCTTCGGCATGGCGTGATCTCCTTAAACAAGAAATGTGGCGCAGTGGCCCATAGCCGAGAAGAAATGACAATGGCGCAGTTTCCGGATGAATTCTGGCTTGATCAACTTGGCGAGGCGGTCGAGGGACAAGAGGAGCGGCATGTTTACAGCGTTTCGCAGCTGACCGGCGATATTCGCCTGGTGCTGGAAGACAATTTCACTCCGGTCTGGGTCGCGGGTGAAATTTCGACCTTGCGCACTCCGGTTTCCGGGCACTGTTATTTCACGTTAAAAGATGAGAGGTCTCAGCTCAAGGCCGTCTTTTTCCGGCAGCAGCGTTTCGCCTCAGCTTATCGTTTGCAGGAGGGCGACCTGGTGCTCTGCCGGGGGCGCATCTCTCTTTATGAGCCTCGGGGTGAGTACCAGATGATTGTCAGCCGCTTGGAGCCCCAGGGACTCGGGGAGCTCTGGCGGGCCTTTGCCGCGTTGAAGGCTAAACTGGAAAGCGAAGGTCTTTTCCGTCCGGAGCGAAAAAAAGCGATTCCTTTGTTGCCCCGGACCCTGGCTCTGGTAACCTCGCCGACCGGGGCCGCGGTTCACGATATCCTGCAGGTTATCGGCCGCCGTTTCGCCGGAGTTGAGATTATTGTCGTGCCGGTGGTGGTGCAAGGTGAGCGGGCCGCAGGCGAGATCTGCGCCGCTCTGGAACGCCTTGAACGATATTGGCGGGAACGAGTCGATACGATTATTCTGGCCCGGGGCGGCGGCTCTTACGAAGATCTGCAGCCTTTTAACGATGAACGGGTCGCCCGGGCGATTGCCGCCGGTTCGATTCCCCTGATCAGCGCCGTAGGGCACGAAATCGATTTCACGATTGCCGATTTTGTCGCCGATTTGCGGGCCCCGACTCCTTCCGCGGCGGCCGAGATGGTTATCGGTAGTCGGCGGGAGATGGTCGATCGTCTTCATCATCTGCGCCGGCGTCTCTTGCAGAGCGGCCGTTTGCAGACGACCCGGGAGCGTCGACGTCTGCAGATGCTGGCTTTGGGGCTGGATCGCGGGGCTGGGTCTTTGCTTTTGTCGCGCCGGCGCCTGCTGGAGCTCAAGGCTCGTTTTTTTGCCGGCTTGCGGCATCGTCTGCGTCTGGTCCACCAGCAGCTTGCGACCCGGGAGCATTGTTTGCGGCAGGTTTCTCCCGGCTTGCGGCTGGATTCCTTGAACCTGAAAATCGAAACTTTTGCCGGGCGTCTTCAGCGGGCCTGGAGCCGGCAGTTGCATGGCCGGAAAATTCGGCTGGCCGCCGCCGGTGACCGGTTGCGGGCCGGAAATCCCCTGGCGGTGCTCGCCCGGGGCTACGCGGTGGTTGAGAAAACCGGGACCGGCGTTGTCGTCAGAAACTGCGCCGAACTACATCCGGGTGAACTTCTGGACTTGCGTTTTCATCAAGGTGGGGCGCGATGCCGGGTCGAGCGAGTGATTCCGTTTGCGCCGGAAAGAATGGAAAAGACCAATGCCGATGAATAAACGGATTTTTTTGCGGCGCGGGCGGTTTTTCAGAAAAACCGGGGCCCGTTTTCTTCTGGTTGTAGCGGGCCTGACTTGTCTTTTCAGCGCGGCGCCAAGTTTGGCGCGGGCCGGTTTTACCGAGGTTGAACTCGGCTGTTTCAAGGCTTTTTATCTCCCCGCGCAGCCCCGCCCCGGTCAGGCCCTGATTGTCGCCTTGCAAGCTGCGCCCGGAATCGATCCTGAGTTGCCGGCTCTGAAAATGATTTTTTGCGATCGTGATTTTATGTTGGAACCGGTATCCGGGGGCTGGCGGGGCGTGGTCGCGATCGGTCTGGAGGTGCGGCCCGGTTCTTATCGGCTGGGTTTCAAGGGCCTGATGACTGAAATTCCGGCCTTGTCGATCATCGTGGCCGCGCATGACTACGGTGAACAGCACTTGACGGTGGCCGGCGAAATGGCGACCCCGACGCTACCGGAAACCCTGGAGCGCATTCAACGTGACCGGGAGAAGCTGAGTTGTGTCTACGCCGGTTCTTTTCCGGAGCTGGCTTTCGCTCGGGGGCTGGAAACGCCGTTGACGACCGCGATTACCTCGCCTTTCGGGCGCCGCCGTTTTTTAAACGGGGCCCCGCGGAATCCCCATGGCGGGGTTGATTTTCAGGCTCCGGTCGGGGTGGCGGTGCCGGCTGCCGG